>JAJRRI010000004.1 GCA_024279685.1 Verrucomicrobiota bacterium
CCGTGAAATCGACGCAATCTGTGGATGTCTTCTACGAATACGACGTATTGGACCGCCGCGTCTCGCGCATCGAAGGAACCATCACAAACTATTTCATCTATGATGGGCACCAAGTCGCCGCCGACCTCGACGGCTCCGGCAACCTTCTGCGCACCTACGTCTGGGGAACGGGCATCGACAACTTGCTCTCCTTCACCGATCACACCACCAGCAACACATTTTATGCGATCAAAGACCACCAAAACACCGTCATCGCCTTGGCCGATGAAACCGGATCAATCGTTGAGTCGTATGAATATTCCGCCTACGGAGAAATCCTCGACGTGAAGGACAGCTCCGGCCATTCAATCGCCAATCAACAATCGGCCATCGGAAATAGATATACCTTCCAAGGCCGTGAAATCGATTGGACCACCGGCTTTATGTATTTCCGCGCCCGCTGGTATAACCCAGACACTGGCCGCTGGCTGAGCAAAGATCCCATTGGGATCAACGGCGGCTTGAATCAATATGAGTTTTGTAATAGTAATCCAGTGATGTTTATCGATCCGATGGGGTTGTTTGGGTTTGGGGATTTTCTTACCTATCTCGGAGCCGGGTTAGGAGTTGCTGCAATTTTAACTCTAGGGACACCGATTACTGTTACACTAGGAATAGCAGCTACTGTTGTTGGGATTCATAGTATCATATGGAATGAATTTATTGAGCCAGAGCCAGAAAAGGAGGATTATTATGACTATTAAGCGATTCAGCAAGCGCACTAGCAGTATACGTGCGGCAACAATAGCTTTGTTTTCATTGTCGATCGCAATGTTTAATTCCAACGATGATTTTCATTTTTTATTCAAGTATGTGGTGTTTTTTTCAACCCTGTTAGGGTTGGTGAGAGTATATCTTTTAACACTTGATATTGATAAAAAAGGAACGCAAATAAAGCCTCAAGAAGGGCAGAATAAAGGCTAGATATTCGTGAAATCTGCGGATGTCTTCTACGAATACGATGTGTTGGATCGTCGCACCAGTCGCATCGAAGGAACCACCACAAACTATTTCATCTATGATGGGGACCAAGTCGCCGCTGACCTCGACGGCTCCGAAAATCTCCTGCGCACCTACTCTGGGGAACGGGCATCGACACAACCTGCTCTCCTTCACCGACCACACCACCAGCAACACATACAACGGGTATTTCACTAGAGTATTGGCGGAAGTTTCAGCCCATCAAAGGTAGATAAGAAGCTGCGTACTTTTTTATCAATCATCGCAACACCGCCGTCAATATCACTTTCAATATTGATCGGGATCTGCGGATCGTGGAGCGATTTACGCAAAAGAACCCAACCCTTCTGACAGGTCACATGTACCCCTTCGTAACTATTGGGCGTAAGCGACCAGCCGGCTTCGGCCTCAGCAAAGATCTTGAACTTTTCAAGCACGGTATCGGCGTAAGACGAAAAGTCATCGACGATAATTTTGGGGCGAAATTCGATGGCCTCGGCCGGTTCAGGTAGTTCGGCAATAAGCTCATCAACCGTCCCCTGCCCTTCTATTTTTAGCCGCGCAATTTTAATCAAAATTTTTGCAATTTGGTACGCCCCATCATCGAGCCAGTAATTTTCCTTGAGCGCTCCGTGACCGGAGGTTTCCAATGCAAGGAACGACGCGGGTCCCACTTCATTTAAACGAATCGCCTCGTTAATCACATTCTTATATCCACGTTGATAGCGATGATGCACACCACCTAGTTTTTCTTCGATCCACCATTTCAGGCCGGTCGACGTCACCGAGTCGGTCACGATCGTGGACCCGGGTTGATCTTCGAGGACAATGGCGGCCATCAGCGCAATAAAACGGTTGCGATTGATGGGCTTGCCGTTTTTATCCACAGCACCTGCACGATCCACATCGGTATCGAAAATAATTCCAAAATCGGCCGCGTTGTTCTTCACCGCTGCGATAATGGCGTTCATTGCCTCTTTATCTTCTGGATTTGGAATATGGTTTGGAAAGGATCCATCGGGATCAAGAAACTGGCTTCCTGTCGTATCCGCCCCCAGTGGCTTGAGCACCAGGTCCACAAAATAGCCTCCGGCACCATTGCCGGCATCTACAATAATTTTCAAACCCTTCAACGGCTTCTGAGTGCCCACACCTTCGCGAATAATTTGTACTAGATGTGCTGCATAATCATCCATCAAAGCCACGTTCTGAACCCGAGAAAAATCCTCTCCCGCAAACGAACCCATCTCGGAAGCTATGGTGAGGATTTCTGTAATCTCTTTCTTTCCCAGCCCACCTTCTCGTGTGAAAAATTTCATCCCGTTGCGGTTGAATGGAAGATGGCTTGCGGTCAGCATAATCGAACCGTCGTATCTGTGGTTTTCAAATACGGTTGACATAAACATGGCTGGAGTCGAAGCCAGTCCGCAGTCGAAAACGGCACTTCCATTTTTTTCCAATCCCTGAAAAACAGCGGTTTTAATGGCATCAGACGACAGGCGCGAATCGTGCCCGACCGCAATTTTAAGTTGGGATGTTCCCGCCCGTTTTTCCAGCCATTTTGAAAATGCATAGCCGAGAGTCCGTGCAATGTCTTCCGTCAGTGTGATCGGTTCACCCGCCACGCCGTCAAGCGCCACGCCCCGCACATCACTTCCGTTCTGCAACTTGAAATATGTATCCATCGGCCCAATCTCCAGATTTTAAAACTACAAAGGCACGAAGAAAAAGGGGGCCCCTTTAATCCTTAGTGCCTTCATGGGGGTTATTTATGCAAGCAATGCTTTGGCTTGCACGTAAACGTTATCGGCAGTGATGCCGAACTTTTCAGCAAGGATACCGCCGGGCGCGGAAGCTCCGAAGTGGTCGATGCCTATAATGGCACCATCGAGTCCGACATATTTTTCCCAACCGGTCGGCCAGCCTGCTTCAACTGCGAGGCGTTTTTTGCATTCTGGCGGAAAGACAGAGGCTGTGTATTCCGCACTCTGCTGTTCGAAAATTTCCCAACACGGGAAGCTGACGACGCGAACCTTTTTGCCTTCGGCAGCCAATTTTTTACCCGCTTCGAGGGAGAGCCATACTTCCGAGCCGCTGGCTACAATCAAGATGTCGTGATCGCTTTCTGCATTTTCCCAGAGGGTGTAGGCCCCCTTCTTGAGGTTGCTGGCCGAAGCCAACTCGGTGCGATCAAAGATCGGAAGGTTTTGACGCGTCAGCAATAAGGCGGTCGGTCCCGTTTTGTTTTCCAGCGCGGCAATCCAGGCCATTTTAGTTTCAGTGGCATCGGATGGACGAATGACGGTTACGTTCGGCGTAATCCGCAGGCTCATCAGTGTTTCAATCGGCTGGTGAGTTGGGCCGTCTTCGCCCACGTAGAAGCTGTCATGCGTGTAGACATACAGCACCGGCAGGTTCATCAATGCGGCCACGCGAGTGGTTGGGCGAACGTAGTCGGCGAAGACAAGAAAGGTGGCGCCGAAGATCCGGAAGCCGCCGTGCAATTGTACCCCGTTCATAATGGCACCCATGCCAATTTCGCGCACCCCGTAATGGAAGTTGCGACCCTCGAAGGCATTGGCGCCAATATCGCCAAGCCCCTTGAGGTCGGTGTTGTTCGATGGCGCAAGGTCAGCCGATCCACCAACAAGATAGGGAACGGCCTTGGCGAGATCCTGAAGGACCTGCCCCGATGCGGAACGAGTGGCAATGGAGCCGCCCGCTTCGAAGTCGGCGATTTGGTCTTCTAGATTTTCAGGAAGATCCCCATTGATGCACATGGTCCATTCCGCTGTTTTTTCGGCATCAAGGCCGGATAATCGAGTATTCCATTCTGTTTCAGTGGCCGCATTTTTTGCGGCGACTTCGGCGAAGGCGGTGCGGACTTCTTCCGGCACAAAGAATTTTTCCTGCGAAATACCCAGGGCTTCTTTGGTCAGAGTTACTTCGTCGGTGCCGAGTGGTGCACCGTGGCAACTGTGCGACCCGGCTTTATTGGGCGAACCGGAGCCGATCGTGGTTTTGCAAATGATGACAGAAGGCTTTTCGGTTTCATCCTTCGCGGCCTGAGTCGCGGATTCAATTTCGGCGAAGTTATGGCCATCGACCGTCTGAACATGCCAGCCATAGGCTTCCATCCGTTTGACGACATCGTCGGTGTAGGTAATGTGGGTATCGCCCTCGATGGAAATAAAGTTTTCGTCGTAATAGACCACCATTTTACCGAGCCCGTGGTTACCAGCGAGCGAGAAGACTTCGTGGGAAATGCCTTCCATGAACTCGCCTTCAGAGGCAATGACGTAGGTGTGATGATCCACCATTTTTTGCGATGCTGTATTAAACCGTACGGCGAGCATTTTTTCGGCAATCGCCATTCCGACCGCGTTTCCGCAGCCTTGACCAAGCGGCCCCGTGGTGGCTTCAACGCCTGCGGTGTGGCCATATTCAGGATGGCCCGCGGTTTTACTCCCCCATTGGCGGAAGTTTTTAAGTTCATCGAGCGGTAGATCGTAGCCTGCCAAATGAAGCAGACTGTAGTTCAGCATGGAACCATGCCCCGCCGAAAGAATGAAGCGGTCTCGATCCGCCCAATCTGGATTGGCCGGATTATATTTCAAAAATTTGGTCCAGAGAACCGCGGCGACATCGGCCATACCGAGCGGCAGGCCGGGATGCCCCGAGTTGGCGGCTTGAACGCCGTCCATAGAAAGACCTCGAATCGTATTTGCTATCAGTTTTATATCCATTTTTTATTCTCCTATTGTGGTCGTTAATTCATCTTTATCCGCGCGGCAGATGTCGCGCCATTGATTTAAAGCCGTGCTCCAGGCCTCGGAATCTTCGGGCAAGAACTCACGAGTCTCGTCGGCAAAGGAGTTACGAATGATTTCGCGCCCTTCTTCTAAAGATTTGATATCACCCATGGCGAGCATTTGCATGATTAAATTTCCGGTCGCCGTCGCCTCGACCGGCCCGATGACCACCTTACGACCGGTGGCATTCGCGGCCAGTTGATCGAGCAAGGTGTCCTTACAGCCGCCACCAACGATGCGTAGCGTGTCGAGCGTGCGGCCCGTGAGTGTTTCGAGCGTTTCATAGACGCTCGCATATAACAGAGCCAATCCTTCATAGGCGGCGCGCAGAATTTGGGCGTGCGTTTCTGGGCGCGACTGGCCCGTGCGGATGCAATATTCTTGAATCCGAGCCGCCATGTCGCCGGGCACGAGGAAGACCGTGTCGCTGGGATCAATAAAAAATTCAAAGGGCTTGGCTTCCAACGCCATGTGCTCCATCGCATGCCATGAATAATCGAAGTCTTGTTCATTCCAGTTGCGGCGCAGCTCTTGGATCATCCAGAGTCCAGATAAATTCTTGAGGAAGCGGATCGTATTGCACACGCCGACCTCATTCGTAAAGTTAGCCGCGAGTACATCTGCATTGATGATCGGCTCCGGCAGTTCGGTGCCTAGAAGCGACCAAGTACCGGAACTTAGAAAGGCGCACTGTTCCCCTGCTACGATCGGAACCGCGGCAAATGCACTCGCGGTATCGTGGCTTCCAACCGCAACGACCGGTAAACCGTCAGCATCGCCAATCACCGTTCCGGGATCCACCAATTCGGCGAATAGGTCGGTGCGAATGCCTAGCTTTTCGAGCAGGTCATATGCCCAATCCTGCTTTACTGGATTGTAAAACTGCGAGGTGCTGGCAAACGTTCGTTCCGCTCGCATGTTTCCGGTCAGCCAATAATTGAGCAGGTCCGGGACAAACAGCATTTTAGAAGCTGCCTTGTATTGGAACGAGTCGTCCAGCGTTCGGGACATCAATTGATAGAGCGTATTGAGCTCCATGAATTGGAGCCCCGTTTGGGCAAAAACCTCCGTCTTTGGGACGCGTTCAAATACTTTTTCAAACATGCCCTCCGTGCGGCTATCTCGATAGTGAACCGGGTTCCGGAGAAGTTTCCCATCGGCATCGAATAGACCAAAGTCAACGCCCCAGGTATCGATTCCCATTGAAACCAGCCCGTCGCCATACTCTTTTTTAGCAAGGGTGATGCCCTCTTGAATACAGCGAAAAAGATGCACAAAATCCCAGTAAAGGGTCCCGCGAATCTCGGTCGGTCCATTCCAAAAGCGGTTCATTTCTTTGAGCGACAACTTGCCGTCCTCAAAGGTTCCCACAATCGTCCGCCCACTTGAGGCGCCGAGATCCACAGCCAGATAATGTTTTTTCATTTCAACCCTTATATACTCGGTGCATTGGCCAGCAGGTATTGCTCCGCTTCCGGACTCCAAAGGCCATTGTGCTTCTCTACAATTACAGCCAGTCCCTGATAGAGCTCGCCGTCCATACCTTTAAGATCATCAAGTGCCACGAGTGGCATGCTGACGTTATTGTAGACCAGCTTCTTTCCGCCCGGAATATTCGGAAGGTTGAGCGTGGTTTCAATGACCGCATCCAAACCGCCGACATGGGTGATCATGGTGGATGGGTTAAGTTTCCCGGCTTCCATCATCTTGAGCGACTCGATCATATCATCGGTATTTCCACCGCTCGTTCCCACCACGTGGGTCGCCGCATAGTGGACGTTGTAGAAATTAAACGAGGCTGAAAATTCGGGATTGGTTGGGCCGGCGAAAAAGTTCAAGCAGCCATCGAATCCGAGAATTTGATCGGCTTGTTCCAACACCGGAGCAACCGGGGCGTAGACAAACACATCGTCGAATCCACCGTCATTTGGCGTCAGCGATTTAAGATAATCCACGCCCTTTCCTTCGTCGGCGGTATTCACATAAATCAATTCAACGCCGTTGGCTTGGGCTTCTTCAACCGTATAGATCGAAGCGGCGCGCTCAAGGCGTGCATTATCGATATCGGTCACCACCAACAGGCCGGGTTTACGGTCGCAATGAATGGCATAGTCGATCGCGCCGAGTCCCATCGGGCCAACGCCAGCGAGCAAGGCCATTGCACCGCCCTCGACAATACCCATCGAGTGAACATAGCTTCCGGGCTTCGTGTGATAGTTGGCGTGGAATCCGCCCACAATGCAGGAAACCGGTTCGGCCAGCGACCCGTGGTAGTAGGCTTCCCCATTAAACGGCAGTAAACAATTATTACGCATCACCTCTTCCGGAATCACGACATACTGTGAATCGCCACCGATGTTGGGATAGGAATAACCGGGAGCGGACAGAACTCCGACGGGGCCGGTTTCATCAACCAACGCCGGCTGAATGGAGAACCGTTCGCCCGCCTTAAAGGCGTCCGCCCATTTGGAGCCGACCTCAACAATTTCGCCGCAAAACTCATGCCCGATAATGATCGGATTTTCAGCAACGTCGTTTGGAATTCGTTTATGCTTTGTGCCCTGCGTCGCCGCTTTATAGGACGACATGCAAATGCTGTCCGAAACAATCTTCGCCAGGATCTCTGTGTCCTTGATCGCCGGAAGTTCGAACTCTTCAAGTCTCAGATCCTTTTCGCCATATAATCTAACTGCTTTTGTTTTCATAGATTTCGCCTGTTTTAGGTTCTTACGTTTTAAGCCACATCGAAATTCAACATTCCTTGTTCAATATTCGTTAGTTCAGCATCACTTGCCCGCCAGTGACGGGAATGGCCTGACCGGTTTCATACTTCTGCTCGACGGAATAAAGAATCGCCTTAGTCACATCCTCGCCATCGCACCCACGATTCATCGGAACCTGCGCTTCATAGAATGCTTTCACATCTCCAACGGTCTTTGCACCGGGGACTTTACCGGTCTTAAGATATTGCACGAATAGCCCGCGTTCAGGATCGCTCCATAGCGGTCCGTCGAAAAAGTTTCCGGGGCAAATCGTATTTACCTTTGTATTATCGGCAACCAATTCTTTTGCAAAACTTTGAACCAATCCAACTGAACCAAACTTAGAGCCCGCATAAGCGCCATTTTTATTCGATCCTTCCAACGCTGATTTAGAACTAATGCTCACGATGTCGGTGAAATAGTTCCCGTGCGGCTGATTCATCCACTCCATCACCGGTGAAACATATTTTGTGCAGAGGAAGAAGCCCACATAGTTGACGTCCGTTACGAACGCAAAGTCCTTGAGTGAAAGTTCCTTCACACTCCCGGCTTTAAGCACACCGGCATTACTAATGAACAGGTCAATTCCGCCCACGGTCTTGACAATGGTATCGACCATCTTTTTAACGGAATCCTCGTCGGTCACATTGACCGATACACCGAAAGCCACGGTGCGACCTTCCTGTTCGTTGAGTTCCACGGCCAGCTTTTTTGCACCGTCAACATTCATATCGGCAATAAAAACCAACGCACCGTTTTTGATTAGCTCGCGAACAATGCCTTCACCGAAACCCTGCGCCCCACCGGTCACCACGCAAACCTTGTTGTTAACCACCGCAGCACGGCCGGTTACTTTGGGAGCATTCGCCGTTCCGTTTTCGGCATCATCGTAGTCCTCGCCGAGTAAGAACCCTCCGACCCCGTCGATCTTCACCGAACGGGTTCCGGGTGCAAACTTTTCCGTCAACTCATCGGCGGAACAAGTCAACTGAGCATTTTCTAGATTTTCTTCAACGACGACAATATAGCCCTTCTCTCCATCAAAGCTGAGTCCTCTCAGCAACGGTGCAATTTCTAAAACATTCATTTTTTCTCCTTCAATTCAGTGGCAACATACCGAATGGGTTTATTGAGTTTTTTCACCAAACCCAGCTTGCACATTTTCTTTATCCAAACATCCAATTGGCCTTTTTTAAGCCCCGTTATTTGCTGGAGTTCGACAGCGGTCGTTGGCTCCACCAAAAATTCGTGCAATATCGAGAATACCACCTTTTCAATACGCTCCTGGGGTGATTTCGAAACATATTCGACACCGCCTGAATCTTCATGGAGCAACAACTTCCCAATCGGCGGCGATTTGGCTTCGGACCCGTTGATATCAAACAGATCGGGTTGTTCCGTGATGCTCTCTCTTGACCCAGCATCAATCAACTGCGGCAAAATCGGCTTTGAGAAATCAAACGCAATGGGTTTTGCACCCTTCTGCAAAAGTTTTTTATTTCCAGAGGATGGAAGAACACTGGAATTGACCAACACTGGACAAAACTTAAATCTATCGAGTTGCTCCAAGGCTCCCGTCCAGGTTCCTCCCTTTGTCTCGCTGGCAACAATAAGCGCATAATCTGTCAATGCATAGATGTACTTGTTGCGTTGCATAGCATTGCCTGTATTCCATCCAGCCGAAGGATCTACAACCGAACAGAGAAGCAAACGGTTATCGCGTAATGCAGGCTTGTAGCTTTTGGAAACAACATCCGCCTTCAGCCTGCACGATAGAATCCCCACCGCTGTACCCCCATTTTTCAGACTTCCAAGCATCGCGGTTTTATCTGCGCCCTTGGCTCCGCCGGAAACCACCGTAATTTCTTCCGTCGCACAGGCCGCCCCCACTTTATCCGTATAATCAACCAACTCAAAATGGTCGTCGACCTTGCGGGAACCGACAACGGCCAAACCTCGCCGATTGAAAAGATCCAAATTCCCGCAACAGTAAATCAATGCGGGGGCATTTTCCTTAAGCCGCCGTTTGAGTTTGCGAGGATATTCGCGGTCGGCACGACTAAGCACCTTTATGCCATGCCGGCTCCACATGTCCAATGCTTGTGAAAGTTGAAGCCCTCGATCCAACAATTGCAAAACCCGCTTAATAACGGAGCCTTGGGCAATCTTCTCCAACAAATCCGAGTCCTGCAGCAAATCGGCTGGCTGACGACCAATTTCGATCAATGCCATTGCCAACTCACGATATTCACGGGGCGTGAGCGGTTTGACTCCTTCTACTTTACCTCCCATCAGCAAGGGAGCGCTTAGCAAAAGAATGGCTTCAGTATTTGGACTTACTATTTTCATGATTAATTATCGTTTGCCGTCGAGGCTAATGCAATCGGTAGAATCTCGCCGGAACCAGCTCTTCTCAAGAGCCATGCCCCTACGGTCATTGTCCACTGCGAGTCAACCATGTCATCAAAAAGGAATACCGGCTCATCCTTCACCAATGCTTTATCCACATCAAAAACGCCGTCGAGATTGAGTGCCTGCATCGCACTGTTTTCCATCGTCTTTTGAGGCTCATTATCTTTAGCTTTTCCAATGCATGAAATAAATTCAATTCCGAGCCTATCTGCTAGACGTTGAGCAAAACTGGGCACGAGTTCCGGATGCCGGTTAGATGGAATGCAAGTAAGCCACGTCGGCTGAAGTTCTAGCTTCCAGTCCGCCAACATAGAGACCACACCATCGATCAACCGATCATCGAAGCGACCCGTCTGGTATTTCCCCTCTTTCACCAGTGCCCCCCATCCGGCATCGCCATAATAACAGAGCAATCGCCCTGGGGCGGTACGCTGATCAACAGGAATACGCCCTCGGACATCGTACTCGGGCAATCCGCCAGCAGGCCACTGCTTTCGTAATTCAACATCGATAAAGGAATGTCGAAGAAATTGAAGTGCTTCCACAACCAAAGAAGGTGAAACGCCAGAATCAAGGTTCGGCAACTCCAGCGGTTCAACCTCATCAGGATCCCCGTCCAAGGCCTCGACGAGATAGCGCATATGCCCATCGCCAAGATGGACATACCGATTCATCTCGTCCAACTCCTCATAGCGCAAAGCTGTCAGGCGATCGACTCGTTCCCAAAATTGGCTACTCACCCCAGATGCCGTCGTCGCCCATTTACTGCGGTCATTCACCACGGGAGCAGGATCTTCCAACGCCATGATTTTGAGGACATGCCCGATTTTTGACCGCCGAATATTAACCATTCGCTCAATCTGGGGAATAGAAA
>JAJRRI010000113.1 GCA_024279685.1 Verrucomicrobiota bacterium
GGCGAACCCGTCGCCTCGCTCAAAACCATCCTCGGCAATACGTGCCCCACAATGCCCGCAGTAGGCGATGCCTTGCTTAATCACTTTTCCACCGTCTGCCACCGGGAGCTTGAACGTTTCGATGGCGACGGTGACCTTCCCTCTGAATTGGCGGAGTTGGTGGAAGTCTCATAGGTTTTCGGGAACTCGCATTTCCTATTGTACCCGTTCGATGCATTCTTTTTTTACCACAGAGAACACGGAGGAATACGGGGGTCGCGATTCTTTCTCTCTGTGCCGCTCGGCGCCCTCTTAGTCCTCAGTCAGAGCTTAAGCATCTGGATCCTTAAATAATAGAGTAGCTCGAAATTCTGTTTCGAGTTTCCGGGCGCACCGTTCTAGGGGAACGCGGAACGGAATTCCGTGCTACGCTTTACTGATTCAACACGACAGATATTTCCTGACTGAGTATTAGCGTAGCGGGGGGTAAAATTGGTGCTTTAGGTATTACTGCTCCCCTTAGTACTCTGTACTCCTTAAATACGGGCATCGGGAAAAAACATCCACAACTTTGCCATTTCTCTTCGTTGCATTGCTGTCTTTGACGGCCGCACTTCGCGTCTCAGATTACACGGAGGAAAGAGAAATCGGTGAACATCTGCGTAATCTTTTTAGGGTAGCTCTGCACCTACTTTTCTTTTGACGGGATTAACAGGATCTACCGGATGCGGTTGAATAATTCGGCTCAATACACAGCCTAGCGGGAAACTCCCGCGACTTTCCCCTTTATTTCCTTTGTATGTACGTAGCTCGAAATTCTGTTTCGAGTTTCCGGGCGCACCGTTCTAGGGGAAGCGCGGAACGGAATTCCGTGCTACGTTTTACAGATTTAACACGACAGATATCGGTGAACATCTGCGTAATCTGTGGATAGCCTATCCTGATAAGCAGCTATAAACTCGATAGAGATAGACATAAAATTTAAGAACATCGCTCTTATCCGGCTTTAGCACCAAACACGGGCGAAAGTAGAGCAAGTGAGGCGCTTGCCCTATTTTTTGAATTTCAGTCGATACTCCTTGCCCGATGCTTGAGCGGGGCTGTTTTTCTAAATTCCTGCTTGTTCTGCCGTGTTCCAAAAAGGTATATGTGTTCGATGAAAATTATATCTCTTCTCTTCTTCTTCTCGGGTATTGCGGCACTCACTTACGAGGTGCTATGGGTCAGACATTTAGGTTTGATTTTTGGCAATACGGTTTATGCGGCAGCAACGGTCATGATGACCTATATGTTTGGTATTGCGGTCGGGGCACATTTCGCTGGGAAATGGGCGGCCAAAATCAAGCGGCCGGTTCGTTTATTCGGAATTTTAGAGGTGGCCACGGCGTTATACGCACTCTGTGTTCCGATGATCTTTGAATGGATCAAGGTCATATACCGTTTCGTCGCATTAAATATTTCCGACTCGCTTGGTTTCTTGACCTTCGTCCGTGTAGTGCTGGTATTAGTACTATTATTGATTCCTACCGCCATGATGGGCGCGACTCTGCCGGTCCTCTCAAAAGGATTTCTCACCCGCGTCGAGCGGTTTGGCTCGAGGTTGGGTATTCTCTACGGAGTCAATACGCTGGGGGCCGTCAGCGGCGTATTACTCTGCGGTTTTGTACTGATTCCTAAGCTAGGTATGTTCGGGGCTAACCTCTTAGCGGTCTGCCTCGATGCCTCTGTCGGCCTGATTGCCATCTATTTTTCCCGAACTATGGATAAATCGCCTGAAATCGTGGAGGCCATCAAGCTTGAAGCCAAGGCAGAGAAGAGCGTTTCCTGCAAGCGCGGGAAAACCGCCAATGGATTATTGTTGGCCATCGGAGCCTCCGGTTTTTTAGCCCTAGCGTTAGAGGTAGTCTGGTTTCGGGCTCTAATTCTCGTGTTTGGTTCCACCACCTATTCCTTTTCGGCCATGCTCGCCATTTTTCTGATCGGGCTTGCGTTGGGCGCCGTGGCTATCAGTCGTTTTGTAGATAAAGCGAAAAATCCCGCCGCGATCTTCGGAGTGGCGGCCATGTTGACCGGGATTTATACTTTGATCTCGTTGGGTTGGTTTACAGCGATGCCGGAGTTTTTGCTCAAAAATCTGATGCTCAGTGGCGATCCGAGCTGGGGTAAGATGATCGGGCTTAAGTTTGTCATCACACTGATTTTTCTGTTGGTGCCGACCATTTTATTTGGTGCTTCCTTCACTGCGGCAGTAAAAGCGATCCGTTCAGCGATGAACTCCTCGCCACGGGCAGTGGGTGAATCCGCTATGTTCAATACTCTCGGGGCAGCATTAGGTGCATTTGTAGGTGGGTTTATCCTACTCCCAACCTTCGGAATGCAGGTTTCTCTCACAATATTGGCTTTTTTAGTCTTATCGCTTGGTGTGACGCTTTGCATCACCCTTGGAAAGAGGAAGGCCTTTCGTTGGGGAGCGGTAGGCGTGGCTTTGATTGTGATCGTTAGTTTTTTCGCCAATTCTCCGCATTGGGATAAGAAGGTAATGTCATCTGGGCCTTATTTTGGCCCTTGGAATTACATTGAAAACGGGAAAGTGACACTATCTGATCAGCTTAGGCAGTATCGATTACTCTATTTTAACGAAGGAATTACTTCTACAATTTCAGTGGTGAAAGATTCGAATGAAGACATAATGTATTGTAGTCAGGGAAAGGTGGAGGCCGATACTTCTGAGCGTAGCATGATGCTTCAACGTATGATGGGTCACTTGCCGATGTTATTCCATCCCAACCCGCAGCGGGTCGTTAATATTGGTTTGGGTGCAGGTGTCACCTTTGGTGCGGTCAGTTGTTATCCCGTCGCGCATATGGAAGTGGTGGAATTCGAGCCCAGCGTGGTCAATGTGGCTCGGATCTGGGGCGAATATAATCACCATGTACTCGATCACCCCAATGTAGTGGTTACCCTCAATGACGGTCGCAACCATCTGTTTATCGGTGGTGAACCCTACGATGTCATTACCTCGGATCCATTCGAGCCGGTCATGGCGGGAGCCGCCAATCTCTATACAGTCGATTTCTTTGAACAAGCCAAGGCTCAGCTTGCCGAGAATGGTATTATGGCGCAATATTTACCGCTCTATGAGCTGTCAAACGAGGATTACCAAACCATTATGCGCTCCTTTGCGAAAGTTTTCCCCGATTGCCTACTCTTCTTCACCGGCTTTGATACCATCATGCTAGGAAATAAAGGGAATTCCCTACTGGATCTTTCTGTTGCCTTGGAAAAATTTGAAATTCCGGCGGTAAAGGCCTCCTTGGCTGAGGTGGGTTTTACGAGGCCCGAAATGCTACTCAGTATGTTTGTGGCGAAACTCTCTGCTGATGATCAAATATTTTCTGGCGGGAAATTAAATACCGATAAGCATCCAGTTGTTGAATTTTCTGCCCCTAAGAGTACGTTTCATTATACGCCCGATGAAAACCAAAGAGTGCTCCTTGAAAACTACTCCGATATGCCCTCCTACCTTCTCGAGGGGCTATCGAAGGAGCGGAAATTTTTGGTTGAGCGGGCTCATCAAGCCATGAAAATGATACTACAGGCTAATATTTACAGGGCTAAAGATGATTATAAATCAAATATTGAATTATTATTAAAGGCGGCAAAAATGGTTCCTGAAAATCCAGTCGTACGCAATGAACTGGGTGCAAGTCTAATGGTTTCTGCCAATTCTACGCTCGCGGCTGGGCATGTGGAACAGGCGGCGCTTCAGTATGAAATGCTCTTAGAATATAAGCCGGATGAGTTTTTAGCCATTTATCATTTGGTAGGGTTAAATATGCGCATGCAGGATGTGGATAAGGCTATAAAATATCTTACGTACGGATTGGTAAGATATCCTGATTCTCCGATGTTTCTGGCCCTGAGCGGAAGAATAAAAGGTACTTTTGGTGACTTCGATGGCGCTATTGAAGATTTGGGTAAGGCGGTGGATACGCTCCCTAATTATGTGCCGTTTTTGCATGATCTAGAAAAATCCTTTCGTGCCAAGGGAGATGCGAAGGCGGCGAATCAGGTTCTTGGAGAAATTAAGCGGTTATCGGAGTAGGGAAGCGTTGTTGTACCAGGCTCTCAAATTTCTAATGAGTGACATTAGATCTTACTTCTATTTTTTCGTCATATGTGCATGGGTTAGTAAGAGAGCGAGGGTAGAATGGGTTCGTTTTCATACCCGCTGCATTCTCCGAGAGTCAGAGCTTTAATAGCTGGAGTTTGGTGTTGAAGAGGTTTTTTAATAAAAAAAACTAAACTTAAGGGTTGCGAACCAAATGAGTGCAGTGTATCAAGTATGAATTGTAAGTGGAATGGGTTCACTTAAAACCAAGGAGTAGTATTATGAAAAAGCTAGTTATGACAGCAGCGGTGCTTACATGCGCGGCTTCAATAGTGTCGGCACAAACCGTGACCAGTGCTAATATAGTTGGTTACACGAAGGTGAATGCGGTTGGTGGAGAATTAAGTCTCGTGGCGCTTAACCTTGACGCTGGTGGGGGTTCTTTGCAGGACTTGATTGGAACCGATGTTCCGAGTTTGAGTTCCGTGTTTCTATGGAACAAAGGGACAGGAGCGTATGATGCAGCATCTCTGAACGCCCGAGGTAGTTGGACTCCTAATCTCGTAGTTAGCCTAGGTGATGCTTTCTGGATTCAAGCTTCGGGCATAGGAACTAATGAGTTAATTTTAAGCGGTGAGGTTCTTTCTGGATCAAATACTTGGACTATTGCTGCAGGTACTGCTGCTACGGGCTATTATTATCCAGTAGATAAGAATTTCACTACGACAGAGGCCGCAGTTGCGCTTCCTGCGTTGAGCTCGGTTTTTATATGGGATGAAGCGACCCAAAACTACCAAGCATGGTCTAAAAATGCACGAGGAGCGTGGAGTGGTTCTATTATTCTTGCTCCATCAACTGGGTTTTGGATTGATAACGCTGGCTCAGAAATTGTGGTTAGTGAGCCTGTTCCATTTACACCGTAAATAAAGTATAAATTAGTAATAAAAAGGAGAGTAAAATGAAAAGAATAATTGTAGGAATGGTTGCTGTTGCGATGGTTGGGGTTTCGCATGCTGATATCTATGCTAACATGCAGGTTGGTTTTGGCGTAGGCGGTAATGGGGATAGTGGTGGGATCGTTGATTCGACTTTAGGCACTGAAATTATACTTCAGGTTATTAGTGGAGGCGGAGATGGCTTGAACTACGCAGAAGCTGGGAAGGTTCAGTATAATAGTGGTTTTCTTGTGGCAGGGAATGATGTCTTGCTCACCACTATCTCTGGCTTTGTCTCTAATGCAGCTGGTTCAGATTTCAGTGATTTTGCTACAGCAGTTAACGGCATTATTACGGAACTGGACTCAATTGATACTTGGGTTCGTGTGAGTGGGGTAGCTGATGGGAATTGGGTGTTTGAGCAGGCTATTAGTTTTGCTAGCCTTGATTCTACTGATCCATTTGTAACACCAGAGACAATTTTTTACGATAATGCTGGGGCTGGTGGAAGCGCTGATGGATCGGTTCAAGTTCAGGTAATTCCTGAGCCAGGGACTTTAGGTCTTATGGGAATCGCTGGACTGGGCATGTTCCTAGCTCGCAAAAAAGCTCGCCGCTAAATCTTAGTAGCTAGTTTGATTCAGAGAGAGTCCGCGAAAGCGGGCTCTTTTTTTGTGCTCTAGATTTATTGAAGATCGGTGTAGGACGCGCCTTTACGGTGTAGGACGCGGTTGCCATTCCCTTCGGTCATTGCTTTCGCAAGCTCAAGCCTCGCTTCGCGTTCCACAGAGGGCACGTATTCCCGCCGCCAACCCGCGCGGCCTCCTTCGGAGAACCACGCCCTACACCCAACACGGCCCTTTCGGGAACCGAGTCCTACACGTTGAGAATCCTAATGCAGGACGTCCCGGTGTTGGACGTCTCGGTGTAGGACGTGCTTTCCGGTGTAGGACGTGCCTCCCGCAGGGGGCACGTGTTCCCGTCGCCAACCCGCGCGGCCTCCTTCGGAGAACCACGCCTTACACCCATTCGGCTTTTTCGGGAATCGCATCCCACACGTTGAGGATTCCGGAGTAGGACGCGCCTGCCAGTGTAAGGACGCGTGTCACAGGTGTAGGACGTGCCTCCCGCAGGGGGCACGTATTCTCCCGTCGCCAACCCGCGCGGCCTCCTTCGGAGAACCACGCCCTACACTCACATGATTTTTTTGAGCGTCGTGTTCTGCGCCGTTGAGGATTCAGGTGTCGGACACGTGTCCCAGCTGTAAGACGTCTCGGTGTAGGACGCGCTTTCCGGTGTAGGACGTGCCTCCCGCAGGGGGCACGTATTCCCGTTCGGCCCAATTCAGGTGACCTCTCCTTTCGCCATGGCTTCCGGTGAATAAGTCGAGAATCGAATCTTAAAGACACTTTGGACGGGAAAAAGTAGACGGCGCTTCCAGCTCCGTTGCGGAGGATCCGAGCTATACATATGCACTGTACGCATGCAATGGAGCTGGAAGCTCCATCTACATTCCCTCTTGAACGGTTCTATTTTCCTGTTGCTGCAGATGACGAGACCTCTTCGAGAGCCTCTCCCTATACCTTTGTCCGCCGTAAGTTTGATGAAAGAGGAGAGCACGATCCATCTGGATTACTGTTTTTCTTTGTATCCCCGTGCCTCTATATTTCTAGTACTCATACGGAATTAATTTGATTCATATTCATTGGTTTAAACACCAAGACACGAAGTTCACAAAGTTTCGTGCCCTTAGTGCCTTAAGCGCAGCGAGTGTTTGAGTTTCATTTAAGTTAATAGGGTATCAGTCAGGGATTAAGCGTCGGGTATCTTTCAGTAGCTCGAAATTCTGTTTCGAGTTTCCTGACGTACCGTTCTGGAGGGAAACGCGGAACGGAATTCCGCGCTACGCGTTACAGATTCAACGTGACAGATGTCCTCTGTCTTCTAGTCCTCGAATGCCCATTGCCTAGTGCCTGTCGCAACGCACCTCATGCTTTTTTCAATTTTCCGCATGACATCACTATTTGATTATGGGAGTCTGTTTTATTGTAAATCAATCTACAAATTTTGAGGGGGAATGATGAATAGGTTCATGAGTATTTTCTTAATAGCGGTTGCTTCTGGCACCTTTGCTTTCGCAACTTCAACCAATATTGTCGGCGGCGGATCGATTGATTTATCAGGTTTCCAATTCTATGGGAATGGAGATTCGCCTACGAACTATGCGGCAAATATTGAAAACTCTACCGAGCTTCAGGCTTCAGCAGCCACGTTTGACGGTGGAACGGGAGGAACCTTCACGACGGACTCCAGCTTTGTTGAGGTCATTCGCGATGGGGGTGCTGGGTTAAAGTTTGCCGGGGTTGGGCTGGTAATGTTGACTAACAGTGTATTCAGCGGCGGTGATGGGGGTTCGGTTACTGTAACTGTGAGTGCAAGCTCTGCCCAAGCCAGCGGAGGGAATGGGATAGATGCCTTCGGTCCTTTTGAACTTTTACTGAAAGATGATGTTACGGCCTCGGGTGGTAACGGGGGGGTGGCTAGCATTGCTTCTGGTGGGGCTAAATCCTTTGGAGGGGACGCGATCCATGCTGAGGTTGATGAGATAAATTCCATAAGCACTGGGGATATGGTGATCTCCAATGGAACCTATCAGGGGGGGGCTGGAGGAAGAGTTACATTTAATTCTGCAGAGATAAGAACGACGGCTGCATCGCAACTGAGAATGGATGCAAATGGTGCTCGTGGTGGTAACGGATTGTATTTCTTCGACCCAGAAATGTTCAGGGACGGCTCGCGTTCCCTCAATATAATTGATGGAACATTCACCGGAGGTGCTGGCGGAACGGCTGTGAACTCTGGAGTCGGAACTGTGATCGCGGATGGTGGAAGCGGAATTTACGTTGGATCTGTTTTAGATATGATCATTTCCGGAGGAACCTTTATCGGTGCTAAGGCTGGAACGACTAATGGTGTAGCGGCACAGGACGGTTACGGTGCCACGATCTGGGATAGTAGAGTGGAGATCTCCGGTGGAGATTTTCAGGGTGCTGGGAATGCTGCAGGTCTTCTTTTCGGAAGTGTGTATTATCCGGGTAGTCTTTCCATTTCAGGCGGACAGTTTAATGGGGTCAGGGTAACATCACTTGAAACACCTGATTTTGGCCCTCCATTCGTAGGAGCCACCGATGTTACTATTTCGGGAGGCGACTTAGGGGATTTGATGTTTAGTGGTAATGCGGATCATAATGTGTTAATTAACGGAGGTATCATTAACGATATTCTGTTTGAAGACAGCGGGGAGAAGAGCCTTTCTTTTGGAACGAACGTAATAACTTCTGGAAAAATTAATCAAGATGGCGGCATTGTTAATTTTGACACATGGAGCGATCAATATTTTCAAGATACGACGATTTACGACGGAACTATGAATTTTAGTGGGCAGAGCTTTAATCTTACGGGTGGAAGTTCTTTTTCACTTTTGAGTGCGGGTAGTGCGGTTGATTTTAATGGTGGGTTTACGGCTCAGTCGAATAGCCAGTTTACGAGCACATTTGATGGAACGAATTCTTCGGCCGTTACGGGTGGCGCTCTAGTATTGGAAGAGGGTGCAAGGTGGACGGTGAATGGCGTGGCTAGCATCACGAATGGAACCGAGTTCACCTTAGCGTCGGGCTCGTCGATCACTTCGGGCCTGCTGGATTCGGATCTCGACTATATCGGTGCCAGTTGGGCGGCGGGTCTTGCTGCGAGTGTGGTTGGAAATGAACTGATTGCTACTTACGGGTTTGTTCCTCTAGAGGATGCTTTGGATCTTGATCCAGGGACGGACTTTTATGTGGCGATGGAGCAGTTGTCGCTGGAGACGGATTTTGTAAATTCGCCGGACGATCAGTTTGCGGCGCTTAAAGATGTGAATCTTTCGCAGGAGTCGGCCTCTCAAATTCTTCAGGAGCAATTTGTTAATAATGCCATGGTAGGGGCTTTAATCCAACTCCAGGGAACCTTTTCCGATCAGATTAAGGATCGCACGCGCAGTCACCTGCGGCACAAGGAGTGGGGGGGCAACTCTCCCGGTTCACCACAGGGGGCTCAAGGGCCTTCGTGGGATGCTCGTGGGGCGCTGAAGAGTGCAAATGCAAATGCTCCGAGTTGGGATGTCAATCAGTCGCTACGGAATTTGGATGATGATGCCCCTAAATGGGATGCCAGCCAGTCGTTGCGGAATCTGGACGACAAGGCGCCGAAAGCGTCCTCTGTTAAAGTTAATCTTCCGGCGACCTATCAGGTTTGGGGTCGGGGGTATGGGTCGTATTCCAAGCAGGAGAATACGAGCGATCTGGTGGGTTATAATGCCACGATTGGTGGGGCTGTGCTAGGGTTAGACAAGCGCTTTAATAATCTGTTAGTAGGGCTGGGCGGTGGTTATGCCAATACCAAGCTGAATGGAAATGGCGGCAGTGAGGACCGGGCGGCTACTTTTTACGGAACCGCCTATGGGTCTGTGGTCGGTGAAAAGGGGTTTCTTGATTTTAACCTCAATTATGCCTTCAACGAGGTGGAAACCGAGGGAAGCGCAGTTGCGGGAAGTTATGAGAGTGAATACAATGCGAGCACCCTGGGCCTGTATATCGGTGGGGGAATGGGTTTCTCCTTCTTTAACGATAAAGTACTCTTTACGCCGGAAGCCTCACTCCTGACCACCTACTATACGCGGGATGAGTATACGGAAAAAACATCCACGACGGATCCTTTACCCGATTTGATGTGGGATGCGTACGATCAGTGGTCCTACCTGAGTTCACTGGGCGCCACGCTTTCGATGATTCAGCAATTTGAAAGTTTTAATTTGGAGATGGAATTCCAACCAGAAATTCGGGCTCATTGGCTGCATGAGTTTAATGCGGATATGGATAACGATTCCTATATTATGGGCGGGCAAGTGACTCCAATTGGGGTTGCTGTTCGGGCTCGTGAAGAGGATTTGATTAAGGTAGGCGCGGGCATTCGGTTCTCGAAGTGGGGTTCTGATACACTGGAGTTTGGTCTAGATCTGGATGGGGTCTTCGGAAGTGACTACGAGGCCTATATCCTTAGCGGAAAGCTACTGCACCGTTTTTAAAGTAGAGCATGCGTCTCGCTTGCCTATAAATGAGCGACATACTCCTGCAAAATCCCCTTCAACCCGAAGGGGATTTTTTTTGATCTTGGTGTGGGACGTGCCTTCATGTGTAGGGCGTGCCTCCGTGTGTAGGACGTGCCTCCCGTAGGGGGCGCGTGTTCCCGTCGCCAAGCCCGCGCGGCCTCTTCGAGAACCACGCCCTGCACCTACACGGCCCCTCCGGGAACCGCGTCCTACACCCCTGGGTTATGGTGCCGCCCGGTGTAGGACGTGCCTTCATGTGTAGGACGTGCCTCCCGTAGGGGGCGCGTAATCCCGTCGCCAAACCGCGCGGCCTCCTTCGGAGAAC
>JAJRRI010000114.1 GCA_024279685.1 Verrucomicrobiota bacterium
CCCACAAGGTCGGATTTCCCAGAGCCACTATCCCCTTCAGGCGAACCCGCAACTGGACGGGGTTAAACTGAATATAATGCGCAATCCGCTCCCGCGCCTCGGCCGATTGCACAATCTTCTCATAATAATTTCGATGCCAAATTCGGATTTCCGGCGGCGGGGCGGCATGTACGGGCGACGCGCACGTCGCCCCTACCCGAATTCTTTTCGAAACGGCCGCCTTGAATGCCCCCACCACACGCCCCAGCTCCGATTGCCCCGGCGCAATGCGGATCAATCCATGAAAATGATCCGGCATAATCGCAATTCCCCCCGGAAACACATCATCGCGGATTTCGCCACATTTCTTCCACTCCTCGGAAATGATTTCCCGAATCCCCGGCGCATGAAACGGCGCGCCCCGTACGGGCGAGCCGCATGTCGCCCCTATAAATTCCCGATGCGCGCAGATCGTCACAAAATATTCCCCGCCCCCGGCATAATCATGCCCCTTCAACCGAATGGAGCGGCGATGATGGATGGCCGGGTCGTAGGTCATGCAAACCAACCTGCGAGCTTCGATTGAATGCTTTCTATTCCCGCACCCATGGCAGCTTCTGTGTACAGAAGCACCGGCATAAATTCGCCATTTTTTAGGGCAATTGGACGAACGCGTAAACAGGAGCCGTGCCGTTTTTGTCCATCAACAAATCCCATGGCATTGCGAGCATTTTTCGTTATCCCACAATCGTCGCGGAAGCTCTTTAGTTTTTCTTCAATAACACATAGCGCGGCATAGGCATCTCGCTGAAGATCCAACCCCAAACAAAGGAAGCCTTGTTTTGTCAACTCTTCCATTAACACGTCGATCTCTGCTTTGGACGGACGTTGAATAGACTGAATTGCACCGCATCCACGATTTGCCCGCATTCCAATGGAACCCAAAAACTGCATGGCTTCTACCACGAGTTTGAGTTTCTGAGTTTCAACCTCTCGCCGAAGAAGTATTTTTAAACGGAATTGTCGCCCAGCAGGAATCATGGCGGCATCCCCTTTCCGCGAAGAGGTAAAAAACGTTTGATTTCCAGGTAGTTCTCGCGATTCGGATTTTCCTCGCTTGATTTCCCCGACGCGCACAACGACCGCACTCGATGTTCCCTCTTCTCCGGCAATACCTCCAAAGATCGCTTGTTCTTCTTTTTGAGTTCCGCCCAATGCACGAAACCACCAGCGCAATTCTCCCCGAATGGAGGGGGCTCTAATTTCTGCTTTGGACTGATCTGCTCCCGCACAAAAGCAGGGGGTAATCAGTTCCATCATTTCATCAAATAAGATTTTCATTAGATCAACTCCTCACCCAGCGCTTTTGCTAATTCACCGGCTTTATCTACACGTTCTTTCAGCTTTGGTTTTTTCTTGGCTCGTTTTTTCCAATTTTTCCATTCGTCTTTCTTTTCCCCTTGGAAGAGTTGAATAAGGGCTCTTTGCTCCTCACTTGATCCTTCAGAAATAATTCGAATGGCTTCTTCTCCAAAGCCTGTTCCTTCAATTTCAAGTAAGGTTCGTTTGGTAAGCTCAAGAGGAGAAAGAGATGATTTTTCCTGCTCAGTTGCTCTTTCGTCTTGTTCGGAAAGTAAACTTTCAGTGGCCGATTTATCCACCTCAAACCAGCCATATCCAGCGGCGGTTTTGGCTCCTATTCCGTTGACTTCTAATGCGGTTTGAAGAACTTCGAGCGCTTTCTCGGCCAAGGAGTCATTGCCCCGCGTGGTGGGAGCCACCACGATCTCAAAAGTGGCTCCTGCTTTTACGACAGGAAAAAACTGAGGGTTTGGATTTTCATCGTCCGTGGCTCGTGCCTTTTCGGCATTGGGCGAATAATAATCCATGTGGTGGCAGGTGAGTACATCAACTTCCAAAGGAGCAGATCCATAGGGCATGGCGGGGAAGAAGGTGATTTTTCCCGCAGAAGACTCTGTTCCCTCCAAAAACTGATCCAATCCGGGATCGCCTGTTGGGAAGCCAAAAATTTCGACGAGACCTTTCGCCCGATTCATCTTATCCTCTTCCTTTGCTTCACGCCATTGCTCCCAAGCAAAATGTCGAGCACAGCCTTTAATGGCTGATCCAGGGATCATGGGGAACCCAAAATGGGGATGCAGACAAAGGTTGGAATTTTCCTGCACCCCGCCCGATTGATCGATAATAAGACGGCCGCCCAGCTTCATCGCAACCATTTTGGCTTTGGGAAAAGAGGAATAGCGCAGAATTTTTTGTGAACGCGATTTTCCTTTGCAGGAATATTCTGCGATTTTTCTCGAATCCTCTTTTTCGGCTTCGGTTTTTACTTCGGCATATTTGGTGATCAGCAACGAAGCGTTGATATCGTTATACGCGGGGAGCTGAAGCCCTTTGGGTAAAAATTGAGACATAATTTTCTCCTTTAAACAAAGCGGCGTAAGTAGCTGAGATAGGCCATAAACTCAGCGGTGATTCGGCGTAGGTCACTGGCCTCCATTTCACACAGGAAAGTAAGTGCTTCATCTAATGTTCCTTCGAGTTCGGGGGAATAATCAATGAACGCCTTGAATACATCGGCGTGCCCGGCTCCCTTTTCTTTGGCGAAGGCCATAGCGGAGAGAATGCCGCAAGTAATTACGAGAGAAGGGACTTTTTTTACCACCCCCTTGGGATCACCGCGTTCAGCACCCCCATCAATTTTTGGAGCCCAAGCTAGCGCATGCGCCGCGCGTTTTTGTTCTAGATTTTGCATTAGTTTACCTCCTGGCAGGTGACGGTGCAGAAGCCAAGGCCAGTGGTGGCATCGCCGCCGACTTGGATCATCTGTTCGGTTTCGAGTTTCTTCTTGAGCGCGGCTAATGGATCGCCCGTACTGGCCATGATGGTGGTGTAGAAGAGGGTTTCGCTGGGGACTTTCTCTAGATTGAAGAGCGCGCCTTTTGCCACAACACCGGTTTCATCATCCACTTTGATACGGGTGACGACTTCGCAGGCATGTTCGCAAAAGTGCTGGAAAATTTCGTCGGAGACGATGACGAGCTGCTCGCTGATTCCATTCCAAACCGGATCGTTCGAAACCAATGATTCCAAAGCGTGGACAATTTCTGCCGCGGGCTCGCCTTGTGAGGCAAAGACATATTCTTCGAGCACTACTACCTTATTGTTGAGGATGACGGTTTTGAAGGCCTGTGCATTTTCGCCCTCGATGGAGGGGACTTTAAAAGAGGCTCCGGTTTCGCGCTGAAAACGGCGCAATGCCAGCGGGCAGGTGATCCAGGCAAACATGCCTTTAGCGGAGCGGACGGGGAAAGCGAGGACGCGGGCTTCGCCGATCATCAGCGAACCTGCTTTGGCGACGGCATTCTGGTCATCTTCGCCGAAGAGGGCTTTCCCTTCTGTTGTACGCTTGAAGTTTTCATTATTCCACAGATCGGATAAAACCCCTTTAAGGGAGGAGCCAGGGATGATGGGAATTTTGGTGTGGCGTTCGCGCTGGACGGGCGAATCAACTGCGCCGACGGAGTTGCCCGCTCCAACATGGACGGGGGTGCGGGCGAATAGGGTGAGGGTCATTTTTTTCATTTATTTTCTCCTTTATGCTGATTCCAGATTCCGCAGACCC
>JAJRRI010000115.1 GCA_024279685.1 Verrucomicrobiota bacterium
CCCCAAGCATGGCCGTTGGCTGAATATGGCAGAAATTGAACTTAGTCTTTTAGGGCGGCAATGCCTGAACAGACGTATCATGGATACTTCAACCATTGAGCGAGAAGTTGATACGTGGCAAAAAGTGAGAAACAACAGTGCGTCTCCGATGAACTGGCGGTTCAAAACCAGTGATGCCCGCATTAAACTCAAAAAACTATACCCGACAGTAAATTAATGACTGCGTGCTAGATTCTGAACGATTGACCGGACACGTGTGGAATTTTATTTGAACCTATAACAGATTAGGTATAGATAGATCGTTTAACTACACTAATTAGATAGGGGTAGGGCATGGTAGAACAATCAAAAATTTGCAGATTACCAAGCCGTGTCTACCCAATGCATGGACTGGTTCGCTCGAGGTGGAGAATGGAAAGGCCCGTTACGGTTGCTGCCCAAAGAACCCTCGTTATTTATTGGAGGTTCAACCGTTCCTCCGTAGAAAGTTTTAGATTGAATATAAACAGTAAAGGTATGGAAGTTATATGAATAATAAATGGAAACAACACCGTATTGAGCGAATGGAAAAATGGCTGACGCAAGTGGATTCGGATCGGTATGTAGAGCATACGCCTTTAAAATTAAGCTGTGTCACGACAGAATCCTTTCGCAAGGTCGAGCAGGTTTCGAACATGGATTTCCGCCCAATCTCCGAAGGAGAGGCTTGGGGGCGCGACAATCAAATTGTCTGGTTTAAAATTGAAGGAACTGTTCCGGCGGATTGGACCCACCCGGCCTCTTTACTCATGAATATGGACGGTGAAATCCTACTGCACGATGAGAGTGGATCCCCGATATACGCCCTGAGTAGTGGGTCAATTTTTGACAAGAACTTTGTCAAGGATCTGTTCCTCCTGCCCTCATCCATGGTGGCGGATACCGACTTTACGTATTATGGCGAGGCGGTCGCCACGGCACTTTTTGGATTACTCGCGCCAACAGGAGCCGATTCGCCGTCGGCACGGAAGTCTCCGCCCACAGGGCCCCAGCCCATCCTAGTCTCCCACGTATTGGAAGCCCAATTAGTTTCCATCGACCCCGCGCTGACCCAGCTATTCCGTCAAGGGTTTATTCTGTTGGATCAACTAAAGGATTTGCCGGAAAAACATATGCGCAAATCTAAACTGGATTATCACCTCTTCCAGGCGGTTGACTGCTACGAAATCGGCGATCTCAGCGGCGCGCAAAAAATTATTCAAGGCTGTTTGGCCGATCCAGCGTATACGACCGAATTGACGTATACAGCGATTGGCCACGCCCACATCGATACGGCGTGGCTCTGGCGACTCGAGGAATCAACCCGCAAATGCGCGCGTACTTTTTCCAGCCAACTCGAACATATTCGTCGCTACCCCGATTATGTTTTCGGCGCGAGCTCGCCCCATCATTATGCTTGGATGGAAGAATACTACCCAACGATCTTTGAAGGCATCCGCGAACAAGTCGCCGCCGAACGGTGGGAATGCTTGGGCGCCATGTGGGTCGAAGCCGACTGTAATCTTTCGGGTGGCGAGGCACTCGCTCGCCAGCTGATATATGGTAAGCGTTACTTCCGTGAAAAATTTGGTGTGGATGTAAATCACCTCTGGCTTCCCGACGTCTTTGGCTATACGGCAGCGCTGCCGCAGCTCTTACAGCAAGTTGGCGCGCCTTATTTTATGACCAGTAAAATTTCATGGAACTACTATAACACCTTCCCGTTTGCCAGTTTTCACTGGGAGGGAATTGATGGTACCCGTGTGTTGACCCATCTTCCGCCTACCAATGCGTATAATGAAGAGCTGATTCCCTCTCGTCTTGCTGGAGGCCGAGATACGTATCCTGAAAAAGGAATCGTGCCAAAGGCCCTTGCAGTATACGGCATTGGTGATGGCGGCGGCGGGCCCAATGAGGTCTTCATTGAAAGCGGACAGCTACTGGAAAACCTCGAAGCCGCTCCCAAAGTTAAATTTGGTACCGCCGATGGGTTTTTCAAAGAGTTGGAAGAATATGCCGACGAGTTGCCGGTCTGGAGCGACGAGCTCTATCTCGAACTCCATCGCGGCACCTTAACCACGCAGGCCAAACTTAAAAAAGGCAACCGCAAGCTGGAACATCGTTTGCGCGATACCGAAATTTTATACGCAGCCTTTAAGCGAGATCAATATCCACAGGATGAAATAGAGACGCTCTGGAAAAAGTTTTTGGTACACCAATTTCACGATATTTTACCGGGAAGCTGCATTACCGAGGTCGTGGAAGACTCGTTGCGTGAGTATGACGAAGTGAATGAAGCCCTCGATGCCCTGTGGGCTCCGTGGAGTGACTCAGCGAACCCTTCGTCCTGGTCCGTGGTCAACTCGTTAAACTTTAACCGCGACGATTTGGTATGCCTGCCTGGAGCTTCCGATGTTTGCATAGAAGCCGACGGACAGATTCTTCCGACTCAACGCGTAGGAGATGAAACTTGGGTTCGATACGATCAGGCCGGGCTTTCATCTGCTGTGCTGAAGACGTCCAAAACCGCCTGTCCCGCGTCAGAAAAAAGGAGCCTTACGGCGACTGATTTTCCCTTGACGATTGAAAACGACCTTGTGCTCTACCGGATCAATGCTCATGCGGAGGTCATTTTTGGTCAGGACAAAGCAACGGGGCGGATCTTCATCGAGGATCAAAAGGCGAACGAATTAGTGCTATATGCCGATAAACCCTCTCATTGGGAGGCGTGGGATATTGACCCCTTCTACCCGAATTGCCAGCTAGAGAGCGCAATTTCGGCGGGCACGATGGATTATGAAATAGGGAGGGTGGCTCAGGTTCTTACCGTCCAAATGTCCATTGGAAAATCCACTATTTTTCAGCAAATTTCGCTCCCGAACCACCGGGCGACGCTCGAATTCGATCATCGCGTGGAATGGAACGAAAAACGCCGACTTCTTCGCTTGAATGTCCCCACCACCCTCCGCGCCTCTTCCGCAAGCTACCATATTCAATTTGGTATGATTCAGCGCAAGACCTCCGACAACACGTCGCAGGAACAGGCTCAATTCGAGGTGGCCGCGCATGAATTTGCCGACCTCTCGGAAGGGAATTTTGGAATGGCGCTAATCAACGACTGCAAATATGGGTATAAAGTGAAAGGGAAAACGCTCTCTATGTCCCTATTGCGGGCTTCAAATTATCCGGATAAGACTGCGGATATTGGCGAGCATACCTTCCGTTATGCATTACACCCACACGCGCATTCCGTCAGCAACAGCTTAGTCGTAGAAACGGCGGCCGCCTTCAACCAGCCCCGCTGGACCCTATCAGGCGATACCGAATTTAAATTCCCCTTCCAATTGGACGGTGAAGGTATCCGACTCGAAGTCGTTAAAAAAGCCGAAGACACCGGCGATTTAATCGTTCGGTTCTACGAAGCAAAAGGGCGCCGGAGCGAGGCAATACTCACCTTAGATACCGAATGGGACGTGGAAGAAGTTAACCTCCTAGAAGAGCCGCAAAAGAATCTTGGACGCGCGAAAACTCTAACGATGGAGTTAGGGCCATTTGAAATAAAAACACTACGTTTACAGCGCTAGATTTTATTTCGCGGGTGCCTTTTTCTAGCTAAACCCTCTAGGGTTTGATCCGGGACCTATCTAGCGTATTCCTTACGTCAGTGGGCCGCCGGGTTGATCTTGGATAAGGGTGTCGGCGGCCGTTTCGGGGTAGTCGGTCATGTAGTGTAATCCGCGGTTCTCCTTGCGCTGCTCGGCGGAGCGGATGATGAGCTTGGACAGGGGTCGAGCGTCTTAACTCCGCCCGAACGACCCAGAGGGTCTATAACGCTGACTGGGCACAAGAGGTGCAGGATGAAAACGCCACCGCAAAAGAGCATACAAGGTGCGGTCTGCGCTAAAATCATCTCCCATCATCGAAAGTGGGGCTTTTTAATTTGAGGCACTCGTGTTTTAGGAGAACTGGAGCCATTTCTTGACACCTCTGAAGCCAATCTCTATATTAAATAGTTAAACGACAAAGTTAACTACATACCGAACCATGAATTCCTATGATTACTCTGTATGATGATATTTTAGGCGCATTGAAGGCCGGAATCCCCTTCGTGATTGCAACCGTCGTGGAGGCCAAAGGGTCAACCCCGCGCAAGTGTGGTGCAAAAATGCTGATCTATGCCGACGGTTCAACGCAGGGGACGGTCGGCGGAGGTAAATTCGAATCGTTGGTCATCGATCAGGCGCAGGAGGTTAGAGAATCTGGCGAACTTGCCCTAAAGTCCTTTCCGCTTCATGAGCGCGCGAAAGAATCGTTTGGAGCCATTTGCGGAGGAGAGGTAACTATTTTGTTGGAACCATATAAGCAGCGACAACGATTGATCATTTCCGGCGCGGGACATTGCGGCCAAGCGTTGGCCTCTTTAGCTAAAACCTGCGATTGGGCCGTCATCATCGTTGACGACCGTGCCGAGTTGTTCGAATCGGAATTTTATCAAGAAGCCGCGAATAGCATAACTTACCTCACGGAAAGTCATATCTTTCAAAACCTAGACTTCCGCGAGTCGGACGCCGTCGTACTGATTAGCCGTGGCCACCCAGAAGATCGGGCGGCATTGAACGATCTGCTCGCCCGAACTCCGCGACCGAAACTGGCTTATCTTGGCATGGTTGGTAGTCGTCGCAAGGTGAATCGGGTGATGGCAGAAATGCGTACCGAAGGAATTTCTGCCGAAGCCATCGAACAGGTTTATGCACCACTCGGGCTGGATATCGGCTCGGAATCGCCCGCCGAGATCGCCATCTCGATTATGGCGGAAATCCTACAGGTCACGCGCGGCGCAACCGGAGGGCACATGCGAACCGTATGAAGCCGATTGCCATGCTACTCCTATGTGCTGGAGCCTCCCGTCGAATGGGGCGTTCGAAAGCACTCTTGCCCTGGCGGCACTCCACCTTGCTCGACCACCACTGGACTCTATTTCGGAGCCTTGAAAACTGCAAACCCTGGATCGTGACCTCGCATAACGACCTCCCGTTGACGGCCGAGCTTGATCGTATCGACTGGCCATTCGCCCAACGAATAACGAATCCCATTGCCCCGGCGGGCAGTATGGCCGACTCCATCCGCTACGGCATCGTCGCCTCCCTCCGGCAGGACTGTAGTGCGGTCGGCATTGCTTTGATTGATCAGCCTTTTATCGCCCCTTTAACGTTCCAACGGTTGGAAGAAACCTTTCGGAAACACCCAAAAGTGATTGTACAGCCCACCCATGAGCACCGCCGGGGCCACCCCGTACTTTTGCCGCGAGAAATGGCGGAAGAGTTTCTGCACGGCAACCACAAATCGCTCAAAACCTTTCTCTCTGAAAAGGAAGGCCTTCGAAAATATGTGGCCGTGGATAACCCCGGCATATTAACCGATCTTGATACCCCCGAAGACTATATAAAATACGAACCGCGAGGTTGCCCATGAAAAATAAAACGAACACCGACTCCGCCGCATTTAGTTTCTCGCGCCGCGGTTTTATTAAGACCGCCGGCCCAACGGCCGCCGCCGCAATGGCCGGACGCGTCGACGAAGCCGCCGCCGAAATGGAGCATAGCCGAAAGCCAAAAGTGGTCGGCCCCACTGCGGTTCCTGTGGAATTGACGATTAATGGCCAGCGCCACCGTCTAGCGATCGAGCCTCGCGTCACGTTGCTCGACGTATTGCGCAACCACACCGGACATACGGGATCAAAAAAAGCCTGTGACCGAGCGCAGTGTGGCAGCTGCACCGTATTGCTCGACGGCGAATCTGTGAACGCTTGCATGATGTTGGCGATAACGGCAGAAGGTCGGAAAATTCGAACGATCGAAGGGATTTCAGCAAACGGCCTGACGCCGCTGCAAAAAGAATTTATCAAGCATGATGCCCTGATGTGCGGCTTCTGCACACCAGGCTTCGTAACCTCGCTTACCGCCCTGCTGGAGCAAGTACCCCATGCCACCGATGAGCAGATTTCCGAGGCCTGCGCCGGGCATCTTTGCCGGTGTGGAACCTATCCGAATGTATTGAAAGCGGCTCGCGCGGCGGCGGGCAGATAAGGAGGAAATATGAGCGAAAATTGGCCCAAGAATCCAAAATATTTAAGCACGAAAGTTCAGCGTGTCGACGCGTATGAAAAGGTAACTGGGCAGGCGGAATATACCCACGATGTTCAGCCTAAGGGGTGCCTGCATGGGCAGATTCTCCGATCGCCCTGGCCCGCCGCACGGATCGAGAGTGTGGATCTTTCTGCGGCGCGTAACATGCCCGGCGTGAAATCCGTTTTGCTGGTGCAGAAGGTGCCGCGTATCCTGCGCTACTACGGACAGGAAATCGCCGCCGTTGCAGCTCAGACCCCCGAACAATGCGAGGAGGCCATCCGCGCCATCAAAGTGAAGGCCACAAAGCTTCCGTTTGTTGTGGATCCGGCAGAATCGTTGAAGCAGGGAGCCGTACCCCTTTTCGCTGGGAGAAAAACACATCGAAAGCGAAAACCTACTCGGAAGGAAATGCCGGTGAAGCCATGGCTACGGCGGCGGTCGTGGTGGAGGTCGTTATCTCCACTCAGGTTGAAGTGCACCATCCGATGGAGACGCACGGAAATACCATCGATGCCTCCGGTGAAGAAATTACCTGCTGGGCCTCGACTCAGGGTATCACGAGTGTACGCGATGGATTGGCCCGAACTCTGGATAAGTCCAGCAGTAAAATTCGCGTAATTTCTGACTATATGGGCGGTGGTTTTGGGGCCAAATTTGGCGCTGGAGTCGAGGCTCGGGCTTGTGCTCTGCTCTCTAAGGAGGCTGGGGCTCCGGTGAAACTCATGCTTTCACGTGCGGAAAATCATCTCGCGGTTGGGAATCGTCCAAGCTCCTTTCAACGGATCAAACTCGGGGCAGATTCTCAGGGGAAGTTGGTGGCTTTCGAACTCGATTCATTTGGAACGGCTGGTTATGCCAGCGGCGGCACCTCCGCCGGAGGTGGCGGAGGTGCTGGCTTTCCGGCTCCGTACGCTTATACCATTCCCCACCATCGAACCTCACAAGTCGGCGTGGCGATCCATGCCGGTTCCGCACGAGCGTTCCGCGCGCCAGGTCACCCCCAAGCTTCGGTGGGCATGGAAGCGGCGATGGATGAGTTGGCAATCAAAATGGGGATCAATCCGCTTGAGTTTCGTATGCTCAACGATAGCCACGATATCCGATCCAAGCAGTGGCCTATTGCGGCGAAGCGGTTTGGTTGGAAACAAAAATACCATAAACCCGGTTCGTCGAGTGGGGTGGTTAAAACAGGGGTCGGTTGTGCCGGCGGCCAATGGGGTGGCGGCGGACGCGGGACAACCGCAGAGGTTGAAATTTCACCCGATGGCTCTGTGGAGGTGCGCTGCGGCACACAAGATCTCGGCACAGGAACCAAGACTTCGATCGTGATTGTAGCGGCAGAAACACTCCACCTTCCGCTCGACATGATTGTGGCGCGCGTGGGCGATACACGCTATCCACCCTCCGGAGGCAGTGGTGGAAGCACGACCATGGCCGCCGTCTGCCCAGCGGTTAAGGTGGCCTGCGAAAATGCGTTGGAAGCCTTGAAGGAAGCGAGCGGGAGTGATGATGTTTTTGGAGTAAATTGGAAGAAAGCCTGTGAACAGTTGACCCCAAACCCGCTCGTCGTCCAAGGAAAATGGAAGAAAGGGCTTTCTGGAAAAGGAACGGGAGGCGTCCAGATGGCAGAGGTGGAGGTGGACACAGAAACGGGTTTCGTGAAAGTAAAAAAGATCACCTGTGTGCAAGATTGTGGGTTGCTGATCAATCCGTTGACCGCGGAAAGTCAGGCGAACGGAGGGATCATTATGGGCTTGGGTTACGCGCTCTATGAAGAGCGGATACTCGATCCGCTAACCGGTGTTGCGCTTAACCCAAATTTTGAAACGTATAAACTCCCAACGATGGCCGATATGCCGGAAATTGATGTGTTATTTCAAAATATGCCAGAGCGTGGGGTGATCGGGATCGGGGAGCCGGTCACTGTTCCAACGGCCTCGGCCATTGCTAATGCCGTGGCGAATGCTCTTGGAGTCCGAGTAATGGGTTTACCCATCACGCCGGATAAGGTGCTTAATGCACTTAACAAGGTGCCTGCACCGGAGGAATCGTTGCCAGGGATCAAGTGGCCTCACTCCGGCGGCAAGGTGAGTTTGTTAGACTCAATAGAAAGGGGATCATCGCATGAAGAAATTTGAATATGCAAAGGCCATAACGGCGGAAGGAGCCTGCGAACTTAGCGGGGCGAAGACCCGTTTCTATGGCGGTGGCATTGATCTTATGGGCGAGATGAAGGATTACCTCGTTTCACCCGATCGAATTATCGATGTCTCTGGGCTAGACCGTCAAATTACCGAAGAAGCCGACCATTGGTTGATCGGAGGGGCAACGCGGTTATCCGAATTGGTCGCCCATGCCAAGTTAGAACAATCGGTTCCCGGATTCGTACAGGCCGCGCAGGAGGTCGGATCAATGCAGATCCGCAATGTGGCGACGGTCGGAGGAAATCTGGCGCAGCATAGCCGCTGTTGGTATTATCGCCAGCCAGATATCAAATGCCTGAAACAAGGGGGGTCTAATTGCTATGCTCGAGAAGGACTCAACAAGTTTCATAGCCTCTTTTCCGAGGGGGCCTGCATTAGCCCGCTGGTCTCTAACCTCGGGGTTGCCCTTGCAGCACTGGATGCGACAGTGCAAGTGATGTCTCAAGGTTCGGTGCGAGATCTCTCGATAGAATCGTTTTACGCCGCGGCCGACCTCAAGCCGCGCGCCCACCATTCACTGAAAGCGGGCGAACTGGTGGTATCAGTGAAAATCCCTAAACAACGGAGCCGGAGTGCCTACCTGCAAATATCGGAAAAAGGGGCGTTCGACTGGGCTTTAGTCAGTTGCGCCGCTGCGGCTGAAATTGAGAATGGAATAGCTCGGAATGTCCGGCTCTTTCTAGGGGTCGTGTCTCCGGTGCCCTACACGGTGGAAAGAGCAATAAACTTTCTCGAAGGAAAGCCCTTGAACGAAAAAACGGTGTCAGAGGCGGCTCGCCAGCTATTGGCCGATGCCGTGCCTCACGAGCACAACGCGTATAAAATTCCGATGGCACAAGCCATGACCAAGCGCACGTTACTCGCTCTGGAGGCCTCATGAAAAACGCGCCGTGCAAAAATCTGCTTACCAAAAAAATGTATATTCCCGAATTATATTCGGGGGCCTTTAAGGAAAAAGCACAGGCTGGATTTGAGGGCTGCTTTTGGTGTGGACACACCGCCACTGAAGTCGGTCCAGATGATCGGCAAGTCAACCTGTCAGCGTGTTCAGATTCCGACCGGGGGTGCCACAATAGCCTCAACGGACATGTAGAATAAAAAAGGAACGGTCGCTACATCAATCGGGTTTATTTATGAATCTATCCTAGCGCTAAAATTTTGTTCGATGATCATTTTTACGTCAGCGGACCACCGGGTTGATCTTGGATGAGGGTGTCGGCGGCCGTTTCGGCCGTTTCGGGGTAATCGGTCATGTAGTGTAATCCGCGGCTCTCCTTGCGCTGCTCGGCGGAGCGGATGATGAGCTCGGCGACGTCGGCAATATTACGAAGTGCGAGCAGGTCGGCGGTAACGAGATACGCATCGTAGTAGAGCTTAATCTCCTCGCGCAGGATGCGGATGCGGCTGCGCGCGCGGGCCAGCCGCAGGTCGCTACGGACGATGCCGACATAGTCCCACATCACGGTACGAACCTCATTCCAATCGTGTTCCACCACGACGGCTTCGTCGCTCAAAACCGCATCGCCAAACTTCCATGGAGGAAGGACGACTTCGTTTTTCAGCGCCGTCCACGTTTTGGAAATTTCGACGGCGGCGGCATGGCCGCAGACGAGGGCTTCGAGCAGGGAATTACTGGCGAGTCGGTTGGCGCCATGCAGGCCGGTGCTGGCGACTTCGCCGCAGGCATAGAAGCCGGGGAGGCTGGTGGTTCCGTTCACGTTGGCCACGACCCCGCCGCAGGAATAGTGCGCGGCGGGCACGACGGGGATGCGGTCGGTGGCCATGTTGACGCCGAACCGCAGGCAGGCCGCGAAAAGAGTGGGGAAGCGGTCGCGGAGATAGGCCTCCGAGCGGTGGGTAATATCGAGATAGACGTAAGGGTCGCCATGTTTTTTCATGACGTGGTCGATGGCGCGTGCGGTGACATCGCGCGTGGCGAGCGAGCCGCGCGGGTCGAAGTCTTCCATAAAGGCGTGGCCGCGTAGATCGACGAGTTTAGCGCCTTCGCCCCGTACGGCCTCCGAGATCAGGAACGATTTAGCCTGTGGATGATAGAGGCAGGTGGGGTGAAATTGAACGAACTCCATGTTGCGGATCGGGAGTCCGGCGCGCCAGGCCATGGCCACGCCATCGCCGGTGGCTACATCGGGGTTGGAGGTATAGGGATAGACTTTCCCCAGTCCGCCCGTGGCCAGTACGGTGCAGGTGGATTGAACGGCCATGATTTTCTGGGTGGTTTTATCGAGAAAATAGGCCCCGACGCACCGGTTGGAGCTGGAGTGCCCAATCCAATCGGTGGTGATCAGATCGATGGCCAGCAGGTTTTCGCGCACATCGATATTTTCGTTGATTTGTGCCGCCGCCACGAGCCCCTCCATCATCGCCTTTCCGGTAATATCTCCAGCATGTAAGATCCGGCGGTGCGAGTGGCCGCCTTCTTGCCCCAGGTCATACTCGCCCGTCTCGCTTTTATTTTTCTCAAACTCAACCCCGATCTGTTCCAGGTCGGTAATGCGTGAGCGACCTTTCTCTATAACCTGGCGGACCACGGCGGGGTTGCTCAATCCAGCCCCGCTGGAGAGAGTGTCGGCCACATGGGATTCGATGGAGTCGGCGGGATCGATCACACAGGCGATGCCGCCTTGGGCGAAGGCGCTGTTACACTTCTCGGCGGCTTCCTTGCTAGCGACCAAAACACGGCCATGCTTGCTCAGCTCCACCGCGGCCGTCAGCCCGGCTGATCCGCTACCGATTACGAGAAAATCATAGGTAAGCGTGTCCATAAGGTCATCCGTTCCGGATGTTCTCCTTTTCGGTTTCTGCTCCAGCACGGATCTTAGCAATCTGTTCCAGCTTGGTTTGTTGGGCAAAGGCGGCTCGGGCCGGATCGGTTTCGGCAGTCAATTGTTGATCGAACATGATTTCTGTTTCGGCGACCTTGGCCTTCATTTTCGAATCAATATCGGCGATAGCCGCTTTCTGTGCGTGGGTCAGTTGCTGCACTTCGCCGTCCATGCGTTCCATGGCGAGCTCGTAGGCACTCTTCATTCCATTCATAAGGATTTCCTTTTGTTAGGCCACCTCGAGACGGAGACTTTTGCCTACCGCTTCGGCAAAGTTTTCTAGGGTGGACAGGCGGATATCTTCCGCATGGTTTTCGATGCGTGAAATGGCGGATTTTTGGGTATGCAGTTTTTTGGCAATTTGCTCCTGAGTAAGACCCGCTTCCAGCCGGGCTTGCTTCAGCAATGCTCCAATTTTGAACTGTTCATATCCCTTGTCGAACCCTTCAGCAAACTTAGGATTTTTATCGGTTCGTTTTTGAATGTATTTATCTAGGTCATCCATGATTCTACCTCCTGCTTAAGTATTCTTTTTTTCGCCGCTCCGCCAATTTTATTTCTCTGGGCGGCGTCTTCTGGCTTTTCTTTTGGAACGAGTGGGTCAAAATTACGAGTTCACGTCCGTGAACGAAACCGAGTAGCCGGAAGGTGTCCCGTCCCACATTGACCCGTGCTTTCCAAATATTATCCGTATTAACCAGCTTCTTGAAATAGTTCGACCTCCCGTACCAACTTCAACACCCAAGCGATTTTACTCACCTGTTGATCGAACAACGTATCCAGATGCTCCTGAACCGGGCATTTCCCAGAACCCGTCCGATAGAAAATGATTTTCTTCATCGCTAAAAAGTTAACAAAAATGTGAACTTTGTCAATGGAGGATAATCATCAATATCCGGAAAGTCGTGTAGTACCGGCCTCTCGTCTTGTCCGCCAGAGCCCTGGCGAAGGAGGAAAAAGGCGCGCTCTCCGTTGGAGAAGCACGCGCTACACCAAAAAAGGCTCCGCGCGTGCGGAGCCTTTTGTCGTTCGAAAGGAATGCGCCTTATGCGCTCGGTAAATAGCGGCGGATGAACCGTAGGCCGGAGAGGATTTTCCAAAAGAGGATGGGATTGCGTTTTTTTGGTAGGGATGGCTCGCCGAGCCGTCCGTTCGGATGCAAGGCCCAAGGCCGGTGGAATGGCTTCCCGTGCGTGCGTCGCTCTCGGCGAGAGCGCCCTACCGATAAATTACTGCGTCAGCAGGAATAGCAGGATGATCACGAGAAGGGCGAGCAGGCCGGAGAGGCTTTTCCAAAAGAGGATGGGGTTGCGTTCGAGGAGCGGGGAGCGGTGCTGTTCGTGGAAGTCGGGGTTGGGGGTGCCGAGATCGACCATGAATTTAGAGTGAGCTTCGTAGCGGTCGGTGGGGTTGACTTCAACCGCTTTTTTGAGGGCGCTATCCATCCAGAGTGGAATGTCGGGGTTGGGGTGATAGGCGGGGCGATAGGTGAGGTGGTTGAAGTCGATGAGGCGTTTACACTTTGAAAATTTTGGGCCGTAGGGGTGTTCGCCGGTGAGTAACAGGTAGGTGATGCAACCGAGGCTGAAGAGGTCGGAATAGGTTCCGGCGGGGAGGCGTAATTGATATTCAGGGGCGGAGAAATCGACGGTTCCGAGGATTAGGTCGCGTTCGATCGGGCCACAAATTTCTTCGAATCCGGCCACGCGGCAGGAACCGAAGTCGACAATTTTGACTTGCCCGTCGGTATGGATCAGTACGTTGTCGGGTTTAAGATCTTGATGAAGGATTTCTTTGCGGTGGAAGGCGCGTAGGCCTTGGACGATCTGCTGGACAATATCGCGAACGGATTGGAGCTGCGGTAGGTGGTTTTGCGCCTCCCATTCCGAGAGCGAGATGCCGTCGAAAAACTCGGTGAGGTAGTAGAGGCAACTGCGATCCCGTTGTGGGTCGATCACCTTAACGACGTTGGGGCTGTCGATGCGTGCCCCGATCCAGCTTTCCATGACGAAGCGCTCAATGTAAACGTCGTCGTCTTCATAATTCGGCGAGGGGGTTTTCATGGCGAGCTGCTGGCCGGTTTCGATATCCTCGACGTGATAAACTTGGCTGCGGGCGGTGGCATGTAGCTCGTTGAGTATACGGTAGCCGTCGAGTTGGTTTCCCTTTTTCAAGGGAGGAGGGAAGGGGAGTTTGGTGAGGCGTTGGTCAACTTCGGTGCGTGAATTTTTAGGCAATTTTTCAATCTGGATGGTGAGGCAGCTGAGGTTATCGGGGCTGCTCATGTCAAAGGCCTCCTGCACGAGCATATCGCAGCCCTTTTGGAGGTCGTCGCGGTTGGAGTCGAGCAGGGTGGTGAGGCGCGGTTCGTCGATATAATCGTGAATGCCGTCGGTCGAGAGCAGGAAGAGGTCGCCCTCTTGTAGGTCGGCGGTGGAATAGTCGACTCGGGCCTGATTGTCGAGGCCGATGGCGCGGGCGAGGTAACTCTGATTTTCGTTCACGGCCACGCTGTGGTCGGTCGTGAGCAAATCAAGTTTTCCTTCTCGCAGGCGGTAGATGCGCGTGTCGCCGATATGAAAAATATGTGCAGTCCGCGATTTTAGAATCAGGATGCTCAGCGTGCAGACGTACCCCTTTTCGGCGTTGCGATAGGCCTTGCCGCGGTTGTATAGATCGCGGTTGAGCGTGGTGAGTACATTCTGGGCAGAGAGCTTGGCCGTCCAGATGTCGGGGCTGGAATAGTAGTCTTCAACAAAGCGGTTGGTGCAAAGTTGTGCGGCCTCCCGGCCTGCATCCGCACTGCTCACGCCATCAGCAATGGCCGCAACGATCCCTTTATGGGTAGCGAGGCGGGCCTCATCCGGCGCATGCACAGCGAGCGAATCGTCGTTTGACTCTTTGCGACCGGCCGAGGAGGCCTGACCGGTCTCGATCTCAATTTTTCCATCTAAGTGAAACATGGTTCGAAGCCTATGACTTGCAGGGGGCTTTACGCGACTTCAATCAGTTGAATGTTTCCCTTTTCATCGACCTCTGACACGTGGCCTTCCGGCTCGGTCAGAAAGGCGGTTGTGATCAGGCTCAGCAGGGAAACGGCCGCAATGACGATGAAGAAGGTGGAGTAATCGACGAAAGAAAGTACCGTCAGAAAGATCACCGCCCCAACGTTGCCGTAGGCTCCAACCATTCCGGCAATTTGACCGGTCATGCGCCGCTGGATCAGTGGAACCATGGCAAACACCGCGCCTTCACCCGCCTGCACGAAGAAAGAACAGGCCATGGTGGCGGCCACCGCGAGGGCTATGGGCCATTGGGAATCGACCTGCCCAAGGGTTAGGTAGCCGACGGAGAGGCCGGTAATGAAAACGATGAGCGTTTTACGGCGGCCGAGCTTGTCGGACATCCAGCCACCGGCAGGACGGGCCACGAGATTCATAAAGGCAAAGCCCGAGGCGAGCAGTCCGGCTGTGACCGGGCTGAGGCCGAAGATTTCCATAAAAAAGAGCGGGAGCATGGAGACCACCGCCAGTTCGGAACCGAATGTGACGAAATAGGCCACGTCGAGAATGGCGACTTGTTTGAAGCGGTAGTTGAGGAGTCCGGCCGATTTTTCAGCGTTGAATAGATGCTCGTTCACCTTGAATATCTGGCGGGTTTGGTAGGCGAAGAGGAGTATGTAGCCCACGACGAGCAGGAGGCCGGTGGTCGGGGAAAGAAGTGCAATTTGTACGGAAGTCAGCTTCCACGTCAGTACGGAAAGTGCAAGGTACATTGGAATATTCATGCCGAGATAGAAATAAAAGTCCCGCTTGCAGGAGACTTCCAAGCCGCCCGACTTTTTGGGTCTAAAATAGGTCGCGCCTTTAGGGGTGTTGCGGGCGCGCCAGTAGAAGAAGAGCCCGTAGAGTAGAGCCATGGCGCCGGTGGTGGCGGTGGCATAGCGCCAGCCGTTTTCGCCGCCGTAGAGCAGGGCGAGGGACGGGATCGTCATGGCGGCCGCCGCCGATCCAAAGTTGCCCCATCCACCATAGATACCTTCGGCCATGCCGACCTGCTTGGCCGGAAACCATTCGCCGACCAGTCGGATTCCGATCACAAACCCCGCGCCGACAAAGCCGAGCAGAAAGCGGAAGAGCGCAAGTTGCTCAAAGGACTGCGCGCTGGCAAAACCAAAACAGACGAAGGCGGCGGAGACGAGCAACCCGCTGAAAATATTCCGGGGGCCAAATTTATCCACTAGAATGCCGACCACAATCCGCGCCGGAATCGTGAGCGCCACGTTAAGAATCAACAAGGCCTTAACCTGTTGCGGGGCTAAGTCGAAGGCTTCTTTGATTGAACCCATCAGCGGCGCATGACTGAACCAAACCACGAAGCTGAGAAAAAAGGCCCCCCAGGCTAGATGCAGGGTGCGAATGGCTGGATTTTTAAAATCTAAGGGGTTTAAATTCGAGGTAGACATGGTATATTCCTTTGTTTTTTGCATATATTGCTTTTCCGGCCTACGGGTCTGGCTGGTTTCTTATAAATTTGAATGAGTGTCATTGCACGAGATATGCCATGCGGCATGCGTATGTTTTATATACAACAGGGTAAGCGGTTTATAAAATATTGGAGGGGCTTTTATCGGTTATTAAAGAACAATTATGACTGTATCGTATTTTATACATACAAATATGAAGTTATAATTAGATAGTGGACTATTTTTATACTAACTACATAAATAAGGAGCAATATCTCCGGATCGATACACTAACCGATTGACTTTTCTGCCGGTTGATACAGAGTTCCTCATTCGAGATTAAATAAGTTGATCATCAGATGGAAACGAAAAAAAATAAAACCTCAAATGTGACGGATCAACGGGGTCGTCCTCTGCGCGATTTGCGGTTATCGGTGATCGATCGCTGCAACTTTAGCTGCACCTACTGCATGCCTGCCGACGGGGTTGGGCCGGACTTTCCGTGGTTAAAAAAATCCGAACAATTATCATTCGATGAAATGCTGCGGTTGGTTCGGCAGTTTGCCCGACTCGGCGTGGAAAAGATTCGACTGACCGGCGGCGAACCGCTACTGCGTACGAAATTGCCCACGCTGATCGAAGGCCTGCGTGCCATTGATGGAATTGATGATATTGCCCTGACGACCAATGGCTTCTTGCTCGAACGTTTTGCTACGGATCTAAAAACCGCCGGGCTCGACCGCGTTACCGTCAGCCTAGATGCGCTCGATGAAACCATCTTTCGGGAAATGAATGGAGGATTCGCTGCGCCCGCCGCCGTACTGGCCGGGGTCGAGGCGGCGCAGCAGGCGGGGTTCGACGAGGTTAAAATCAATACCGTGGTACGCCGCGATCTCAATTTGGGTGAAGTCCTGCCGATCCTTAATCACTTCCGTGGGTCGGGCATCACGGTACGCTTTATTGAATATATGGATGTAGGGAACGTTAATCACTGGGAGTGCGATCAAGTGATTCCATCGGCCGAACTGGTCGATCAAATTTCGAGTAAATGGGATATCGAGCCGGTGGCTAAACGCTACCTTGGCGAGGTAGCCGACCGCTACCGCTATACCGATGGTGCGGGCGAAATCGGTTTCGTCTCCTCTATCAGCCAGCCCTTTTGCCGTCCGTGCAACCGCAGTCGTCTCTCGGCCGACGGCAAACTTTATACTTGCCTGTTCGCCAGCGACGGGACCGATCTTCGGGCGCCGCTACGAGACGGAAACACCGACGAGGAGCTGTATGAAACCATCCACTCCGTTTGGGCGGCGCGCACCGACCAGTATAGCCAGCTCCGTTGGGAGGGGAAAATAAAAGAAGCAAGCGACCCTAAAATTGAAATGTTTTACATCGGTGGATAACGACTATGAAAATACATATTAATTATTATGCCCTCTTCCGTGAACAGGCCGGATGTAGCGGGGAAGTACTGGATATTGAACACGCTAGTGCGGTGGAGTTATTTGATTTGTTGCAGGCCCAATACGGGTTTTCGATGGGCCGGAAGCAGGTGCGTCTGGCGATCAATGATGCCTTCGTCGATTGGGATACGCCGCTTAATGACGGCGATCAGATTGTGTCCATTCCGCCCGTGGCTGGAGGTTAAATATGTTTTCTCTTTGCAGCGAGGCATTAAATGTCGAAGCGCTTAAGGCCACGGCGATCGACCCCGCATGCGGCGCGCTCGTTACCTTCGAGGGGTGGGTGCGCAATCAGAACGAGGGGCACGATGTCACCGCTCTTGAATACGAAGCCTACGAGCAACTTGCGCGCATTGAAGGCAATGGTATTCTTGAAGAGGCGATTGAAAAATTTGGGTTAAACCAAGCCGTTTGTATTCACCGTACCGGCCGGTTGGAGATTGGTGATGTCGCCGTATGGGTTGGGGTGGCCACACCGCACCGCGATGCCGCGTTCAAGGCGTGTCGCTATATCATTGATGAAATTAAGGTGCGCGTTCCGATCTGGAAAAAGGAACATTATGCGACGGGCGACTCCGGCTGGGTCAACTGCGAAGGGTGCGCCCAACATGGCCATAAATTCCAAGCCGACTACAGCCGCCAGACCGTACTCAAAGAAATCGGTGAAAGCGGTCAACGCAAACTGAGCGAGAGCCGTGTGCTCGTCGTGGGTGCCGGCGGACTCGGTTGCCCGGTACTGGCCTATCTGGCTGGTGCAGGCGTGGGGCATATAGGCCTCGTTGAACATGATCGGCTCGAGGCGAGCAACCTGCACCGTCAGTTTCTCTATGCCGCCGGTCAGGTCGGCGAGTCGAAAGCAGCGCTTGCCGCAGATTGGCTACAGCAAACCCATCCGGAACTTTCTATCGACTGCCACGAGGTCCGTTTTCAATCGTTGGACATCGAGTTGGTGCTAGCCAACTACGACATCATCGTTGAATGCACCGATAGCATGGAGACTAAGCTACTCGTTAATCAAGCGGCGATCTGTGCCAAACTTCCGGTTGTTTTTGCAAGTATTTATCAGTTCGAGGGGCAGGTGCAGGTGGTTACCCCCGACTCTTCCTGCCTCGAATGTTTGTACGAAGGGGGTGTTCCCTCAGACGTGCCGACGTGCGCCATCGCGGGCGTACTCGGGCCCGTTCCCGGCGTACTTGGATCTATTCAGGCACTGGAAACAATCAAGCAGTTACTCGGATTGGACGGCCGTTTAGAAAATGAACTATTGATCGTTAACTTGGCCGACTACACCCTGCGCAAGATTGCCCTGCCGCGCAGTCCATCCTGTTCCGCGCATAATCCCGACGCCGAATTGCCGGAATCGGTGGATATACACATCAGCGAAATCGGCCCGCTTGGAAACGTACAAATCGTAGATATTCGCCGCCCGGAAGAGGTGGCTATCGAACCTTTGCTTTGCGAGCACATCCACATCCCGATGGGCCAATTACTGAATCAACCCCAACTGCTAGATAAAGAGTCCACCCATCTGCTCGTCTGCGCCGCCGGTGTCCGTACGCAATATGCCGCCAACGCCCTGCGCAGTGTCGGCTATAAAAACGTCTACTCCCTCATCGGTGGCAACCGTATGTTAAGTCGGTAGGGCGGGTTCGCCGAACCCGCCGCCCGTCCGCAAAGCTCGTCCGCCGAGCCGTTCGTGCGCGGACAGCCCGGCGGTCTATCCCTACCGAATGCGCGGACAGTCTGTTATACTGGCTCATCACGAACACACTTTTTCAGGATCACAGAGGTGTAGACGATCCAACTCCTCTTCCGTGGGCAATTCGATGTAGATGCGGCCTTCGCGGATTTCAATGGGGAAGGTTTGGATGCTGTAGGTTGGGTCGGACAGCCCTTCTCCATTTTCGAGCGAGAATGATTTTTTATGCATGGGGCAGACAATTTTTGGGATACCTCCGACATCGCCGAGCAGACCGCGCGAGAGGACCATCTCGCGTTTGTGTGGACAGAGGTTTTGGCAGGCATACCAGTTTTCGGTCTTCGAAAAGTTAAAGACGGCGATTTGATGGCGCCCGTATTTCACGGTGGCGCCGCCTTCGACTGGGACGGTATCAGCGTCACCGAAACAGACCCACTTCGTTTCGGCTCCGGGGGTGGCCTTGTGCGGTTGGAGGGCGTATTCAGCTTTCCACGGTGCGGGGCGTTTTTGTCCACGAACCTCGATGTATTTGAGTTTGTCCGGCGCATCGTCGTTGGCATAGTGGTGAAACATCTTGAGCTTTTCAGGATCCTTGAGGGTTTCAGCCCATTCGCATTTGTAGGTATCGACAATGTGTGGCATGTCGGCTTCGAGGTGGGCGTTGATGCCGAGTGAATCGTGGATGACAACGTCTTTTAGATGCTTGAGTCCGCCTTCCAGTTTTTCAAGCCAAGGCGCGGTGTGGGTGAGGCGTTCGGCGGTGTGGACATAGTACATCAGAAAGCGGTCGATATATTGAATGGCTGTTGCGTCATCCACGTCCGTGGCCAGAAGATCGACATGGCGCGGGTTGACGCCCCCGTTGCCGCAGACATAGATGTTCCATCCCGCTTCGGTGGCAATCAGTCCAACATCTTTGCTCTGCGCCTCAGCGCACTCGCGGACACAGCCGGAGACGGCGAGTTTAATTTTGTGCGGCGAGCGCAGGCCTTTGTATCGATTCTCCAGCACGACGGCCATATCGACCGCATCCTGCAACCCGAAGCGGCACCAGGTGCTGCCGACGCAGCTTTTGACGGTGCGTAATGATTTGCCATACGCGTGACCGGTTTCAAGGCCGGCTTCGATCAAATCTTTCCAGATGGCGGGCAGTTGCGAAAGGTGCGCGCCGAATAGGTCGATGCGTTGGCCGCCGGTGACTTTCGTGTAGAGATCAAATTTTTTGGCGGTCTCGCCGATGGCAATGATTTGGTCGGGCGTGAGCTCTCCACCGGGTGCGCGCGGCACGACGGAATAGGTTCCATTACGCTGGATATTGCCCATGTATTTATCGTTCGTATCCTGGATCTGCGCGTGGTTGGCCACGTAGTCGTTGTGGATGGAGGCGAGGATCGAGGCGAGGGTGGGTTTGCAGATTTCACAGCCGGTGCCGTGGCCATGGCTTTCGAGAATTTCATCGAACGATGTAGCGCCGGTCACCTTGACGATGTTGAATAGTTCTTGGCGCGAATGAGCAAAGTGCTCGCACAGCGAAGGATCGATCTCAGTTCCGCTTTTGGCCATTTCATCTTCAAAAATATCTTTCACGATGGAGAGGCATCCGCCGCAGCCGGTTCCGGCCTTGGTGATTTTTTTCACCTCATCCATCGATTTTAAATCGTGGGTGGCAATGGCTTCGCAGAGATCGCCCTTGGTCACGCCTTTGCAGGAACAAATGACTTCGTCGTCAGCAATTTCGATGGCTACATCGACATGCCCGTCGCTCTTGATCAGCAATGTTTCCGGATGCTCCGGCAGGGCAATGCCTTTCTTGACCATGTGCAGCAGTAGATTGTATTCGGAGGCATCGCCGATCAGGATGGCCCCCTTCAACTCCGACCCATCTTTGGAGAGCACCAGCTTCTTGTAGATGCCGCGATGCGAATCGAGCACGGTCACGGTTTTGGAGTGCTCTTCCGGTAGCAATGGATCGCCGAGGCTGGCCACATCCACGCCCATGAGTTTGAGCTTGGTGGACATATCAGCGCCCTTGAACATTTTCTTTTTATGACAGAGATTGGCCGCGGCAACGTCGGCCATGTCGTACCCAGGTGCCACGAGGCCATAGACCTTTTCATCGAAAAGGGCGACCTCGCCGATGGCATAGATATGGTGATCGGACGTCCGCATCCGGTCATCGACTGTGATACCGCCCCGGTCGCCCACGATCAGGTTGGCCTCTCGTGCTAGATCATCATTCGGACGAATTCCGGCCGAAATAATCACTAAATCGGCCGTGAGGTGCTCATCATTTTCAAGCTGAATTCCATCTACTTTTTGATCGCCCGTGAACGCACAGGTGATTTTATCGGCGAGCACTTTCACGCCCATATTTCCGATCAGATGGCTGAGAATAACACCGCCGCCGGCGTCAATTTGACGGGGCATAAGTCGCGGCGAGCGTTCGACCACGGTGGTTTTTAGACCTAGATCGTGGCAGGCTTTGGCGGCCTCCAACCCGAGCAGTCCGCCGCCGATCACCGCCGCGGTCTTGGCCGTTTGGCTATAGTCGCGGATGGCCTGCAGGTCTTCGATGGTCCGGTAGACAAAGACGCCATCAAGGTCGACCCCCTTGATGGGCGGTACGAATGGGCTGGAGCCGGTGGCCAGCACTAAATGGTCGTACGAAAACGATGTGCCGCTCGCGGTGGTTACCGTCTTTTGCTTCCGGTCGATCCCAAGAACTCGGTTGCCGGTGCAGAGTTGGATTTCGTTTTCCGCATACCACGCCCGACTCGCCAGCTCCAGTTCGTCCGGAGATTCCTTTTCAAAGAAGGAGGTTAGCTGAATGCGGTCATAGGCCGGGCGCGGCTCATCGCCGAGCACCGTGATGTGGAATCGTTCGTGTGTATCGTATTCCAGCAGTTTTTCGCAAAAGCGGACGCTCACCATGCCGTTCCCGACGACGACGATTTCATGTTTCTTGTGGCTCATGGGATCTCCAAAATCTAAAAGGGTCTGTTATAAGTAAGTGGCGCATGTATGCACGGGGTATGCCATGGTAAATGCTCAGTAATTTTACGGTCGTAAGTATATGCAACCAAATCACATACAAGTATGTTGGTTGTTTTATTTGAAGGTGTAATATAATACATATATGAATTATATTTATATTTGACAGCCATAAATGTAGTTCTACTTATTTGGGCTGCTTCAGGTATAAAAGCGCCGAATTGGCACTTTTATTGAAGTCCTAATGGGGATTGACCAGAGTGGGTCTTAATGGCACACTTGTGTTTATGAAAGCAGGTTTTTTTGATAAATTAGTGAACCATCTGGATCATCTGGATGCGGGCAGTTTGCAGACCTATTTTTTACGCTTAGCGAAGGAGAAGGGGTTGATGGAGACCATTTTCCAAGCGTTGGAAGAGGGGTTGATCGTGCTCGATCCAGAGGCAAAGATTAGCTATGCGAACCGTGCGGCCGAACAGATGCTTGGCTTCACGTTCGAAAACGCGGAGGGGGTTCCCATCCAGCGCTATCTCAAGGATATTCACTGGGACTTGGTGCTCGATCTCGATGAATATGAATGGAGCCAGCTCGTTCGGCGCGAGATTGAAGTCACCTATCCGCAACATCGCTTTATGGAATTCTATGTCGTGCCGCTCGCCGCCGTCGATGAAAAGGAGGAGGGGGCGGTGGTTATTTTTCGCGATGTCACCCGCGAGCGCGAGAGTACGGCCGAGTCGATCGAATCGGAGCGGCTGCATGCCTTGAGTTTGCTGGCCGCTGGGGTGGCTCACGAAATTGGGAACCCGCTTAACTCAATCAACATTCCCCTCCAGTTGCTCGACCGCGAAATTAAGAATCTTGAGCACGAAGAGGCGCAGAAAGAACTTAAGGAATTGGTCGATATATCGCGCAAGGAGGTGGAGCGGCTCGATACCATTATCCGTCAATTTCTCAAGGCCCTGCGGCCGTCGCTTCCCGAGCGTAAACCGCTCAAATTGGCGCGTCTCATGGAGGAGACGCTGGAGGTCATGAAGCACGAAATTAACGACCGCCGGATGCTGGTCGAAACCGATTTTCCCAGCGAGATTCCCTCGGTGGCGGTGGATGAGACGCAGGTGAAGCAGGTCTTTTTTAATGTCGTCAAAAATGCGCTACAAGCCATGGCTGACGGAGGCATCCTGCGAATCAACACCATCCAATCCGACCGTTTTGTGGGCATGGTGGTCGAAGACAACGGTTCCGGTATCGACCCCGAAAATCTCGGGGCAATCTACGAGCCCTTCCATACCACCAAATCCGAAGGCACCGGCCTGGGCATGATGATCGTTCAGCGTATTATGCGCGACCACGGCGGCGAAATTGCAATTAACTCCGAGCCAAACCGCGGCACGCGGCTCACCCTCCGTTTCCCGCGCGAAGATGCGCGGCTTAACTTGTTAAGTGCTCCGCATGGTGTAGACGATGCATCCAGTTTCGTTACGAATGAGCGACGGGCTTAGTTGGCCATGAAAAAGGAATGAACGAATGAAGAGCACACCGGTTGTCTTGATTGTTGATGATGAAAAGAGCGCGCGCGACGGGCTCGTGCGGGCGCTACGCCGCGACTACTGTGTCTTGGCTGCAGAGAACGGTACGACGGCGCTGGAGGTGCTTGCCTCTCAAAAAATCGATGTGCTATTGAGCGATGTCCGCATGCCGAGCATGGATGGACTTACGCTGATGCAGCGCGCGCTGGCCAATAACCCAGAGCTGATCTGCATCATTATGACGGCGTACGGCGATGTCGAATTAGCGGTGCAGGCGATGCAACAGGGGGCGACGGATTTCATGACGAAGCCGATCAATCTCGATAAGTTGGAGCTCGTACTCGGCCGAATTCTGAAGGCCAAACGGATCGAATTGGAGAATGAGCAGTTGCACGTGCAACTCGACGATAAATACGGGATGGAAAATATTATTGGGAACTCCGCCCCGATGCAGGAAATTTTTGAAACCATCCGGCAAGTCGCCAGCTCACGCGCAACGGTGTTGATTCAAGGGGAAAGTGGAACGGGCAAGGAGCTGGTCGCCAAGGCCATCCATCAGCTGGGTTCGAGATCAAAGGGGCCGTTCGTGGCGGTTCACTGCGCGGCCCTCTCGCAAAATCTATTGGAGAGCGAATTGTTTGGCCACGAAAAGGGGGCTTTCACGGGTGCGCTGGAACGGCGCATCGGCCGTTTCGAGAAAGCGGACGGAGGCTCGCTATTTCTCGATGAGATCAGTGAGATCGATGCTTCGGTGCAGGTGAAGATTCTCCGCGCACTGGAAGAGCGACAGGTCGAGCGGGTCGGCGGCGATACGCCGGTGGATGTGGATGCCCGTTTGATTGCCGCCACCAACCGCGATCTCAAAGGAATGGTCGATGAAGGGACGTTTCGCGAGGATCTGTTCTATCGACTTTACGTGGTTGTGATTACCCTTCCGCCATTGCGTGAACGGCAAGACGATACCCTGATGTTGCTCAATCACTATCTCGCGATTTTCAATGAAGAGAACGGAAAACAGATTGAAGGCTTCACGCCAGCGGCCTATGAGACGTTGTCGGCCTACCGTTGGCCAGGAAATATTCGCGAACTGCGCAACCTCGTCGAACGCATGGTGGTGCTCTCGCGCGGAAAGATGCTTGATGTGAAGGATATCCCGGCACAAGTCCGCGAGCAGGTTAGCGGGGGCGAGGTCCGGATCGATGCCGACCTCACCGTCGATGAAATGGAAAAACGGATGATCGTCCAAGCGTTAGACAAAACCGGCGGAAACCGTACGAAGGCCGCCGAAAAACTAGGCATTAGCCGCCGCACGCTGCATCGAAAATTGAATCAATATAGCATCGAGAAAGGCGAAATTTAGAGGTGTCGGAATTTGCCCAAAGAGGGGCCCTTGTTTACGTGAATTCAAGTTGTAAGGGGCGTGGAATTTACTCATGTACCAGAGTGGGGTCGAATTGTAATGTCCCACCAAGGCAAGGATTCTGATCGATCCAACCTTTTTTCCAGATTGGCTTTCTCTCTTCCGGAAAGGGTAATTCCTTTGGGGTAGACGCAATGGAATATC
>JAJRRI010000116.1 GCA_024279685.1 Verrucomicrobiota bacterium
CATTACGGTGGTGGCTAGCTACTATCGTTTTCAGCATATCGTTCAGCAAGCGGAAGATATCCAGCCCGAAGATATGGGCGTTTCGACCACCGATATCCTGCGCGTCCAGTTGGCCCGCTACCTTGCGGGTTGTGCCCGCCGAGGAACCTCGTTTTCTCTATCCTTAATCCGAGTGGATGATCCCGCAGTGGAGGTCCGGATGGGTGAACCTTTCATCGAGGCAATTAAAGGCGCCGCCCGCGACTCCGACATTACCTGTATTGTCGATGGCCAGACTGCCGCTTTGCTGATCGAGTCTGAGCCTGAAGATTCCATAGTGATCCTCTCCCGTATAACCCAGGCTATTGCCACGGACTGTCCGGATATTTCAAGTGAATTTCTCCGCGTCGGTATCTCCTCTTACCCCGGCCATGGACTGCGCGGAAAGGAGTTGATCGAAGTGGCTGGCGCAGGGTTGGATCTGACGAACGAGCAAGAACCGATCTGTATGCCAGAAATCGTCGACCATGATGAAGAGGATGACGAGATTTCAGGGGAAGAGACGTCCAAAGACGAAGAGCCTCCGGAAGTAGCTTCGGAAGCCGAAGACGATTCGGAAAAGAATGCCTCGAACTGGATGGGGCGCCGTAAAAGCTCCATGCTTGACGAGCTGACCGGAGTGCTAAAACCTTCTGCCGTCTCCGCCTATATGCAACGTGCGATGAGTGATATTCGCCATAAAAAAGCCAAGGCCTCGCTCTTTTGCATTGGGGTTAACAACATGGACCAGATCGCGCGCTTCCATGGAGACGAGGCCGCGGATGAGGTTTTGGTCAAGGTCAGTAAGATTTTACAAAAAAACGTTCGGTCAGACGACCTAATCGCCCGCCACGAGAAATATGCCTTCCTCATTCTCGCTCAGATTTCGCTCAAGGATGCGGAGCTTATCGGTAAGCGTGTCAGCACAATCATCCAGCAATGCGAAATCAAGTTCGGCGCGAAAAAACTCAAAACCACCGTATCGGTGGGCGTTTCGGCCTCTCCTGAGCATGGTCGTCAGCTCCATACGCTCTACAAGGCCAGTCAGAAGGTGCTTGATTACAACCGAGCCAACGATATCCGCGGATATGCAGTGTACGATTCAGAAATTCATGACAGTATGCCCTCGAAACCGATGAAGAGCATTAAGTCGGGGCAAGCTTGATTCAGCCGGGAGAATAAATAATGAAATTAGGTGTGAATATTGACCATGTGGCCACATTGCGTCAGGCACGGGGAACCGTTTATCCTGATCCGCTCGATGCCGCCATCCTCTGCGCCCGCGCCGGCGCCCACGGCATTACCGCCCATCTACGCGAAGACCGCCGTCACATCCAAGAGGACGATATCTTTCGTCTCAAGGAGCTTCAGCCGCTTCCGCTCAATCTTGAAATGGCCAATGTCGAATCCATCATCGAGATTGCACTGAATGTGAAACCGGCCGAAGTTTGCATTGTTCCCGAAAAACGGCAGGAGCTCACCACCGAAGGGGGGTTGAATGTGGTGGCTCACTACGAAGCCCTGAAGCCTACCGTCGAATGTCTTACTGAAGCGGGGATTGAGGTGAGTCTGTTCGTTGATGCGGATCCAGAGATAATCGCTGCCTGCAAAGATATCGGGGCTCCTACGCTTGAACTGCACACCGGAACGTACTGCGATGCCGAACCCAACGAGCGCGCAATCTGTATGGAAAAACTCATCGACTGCGCCGTCTTTGCTAATTCTCTTGGCCTCAAGGTCAATGCTGGGCATGGCATAAACCAAGAAAACCTCGGGGCCATCTTCTGCATTCCCCATCTCAATACGCTCAATATTGGCCATAGCATTATTTGCCGCGCGGTCTTCCACGGCCTAGAAACTTCCGTGAAGGAAATGCTCGTGGGCATGCAGGAGTACGTAGGTTGAAGCTGGTCTCGGCCAGCGAAATGCGCGAACTCGACCGCCGCGCCCTTGCGGATGGAATTTCCGGTGAAGAATGTATGGCCGCCGCTGGCGAAGGCCTCGCCAACGCCATTCGTAGCTTAGCTGCCGCCCATCAACTCGTCGATGCTCCCGTGCTATTCGTCGCCGTATGCGGCAACAATGGCGGCGATGCTTTTGTGGCCGCTCGAATTCTCCACGAAGAGGATTGGCCGGTCGAATGCTGGCTGGCGGGTTCCGCCCAAAAACCACAGGGCGATGCCCTGATCCATTTAAAATTAATGAAAAAGGCCGGAGTCCCTTTTCAGGCTGTGGAAGACCCCGCCGGTTGGCAACATGCGGCTGAATGCGGAACCGATGCTGAAATCATCGTCGATGGCTTGCTCGGCACCGGAGCCTCCGGTGAGCCGCGCGGGGTGATTGCCGATGCCATCCGCTTTATCGACACTCAAGCCAACCGTGCGCTGGTGGTGGCCATCGATATTCCATCGGCCATGGCCGTACGCGCCGACCTCACAGTTACAATGGGGCTTCCTAAAACGGATTTGGTTCAGCCCGAATATATTGATTTTGTCGGCCAGGTCGAAGTAGTCGATCTTGACCTTCCTGAAGAATATCTAGCCCAAATAGCGGGCGATCCCGAGCTGGAATTAATTCACTCTTCCGATCTCACGCCGCTCTTTCCGCGCCGACCGCGCAACAGCCACAAAGGCACCTACGGCCACGCCCTTTGCATCGGTGGCTCCAAAGGATACAGTGGGGCCATCACGATGGCGGCCCAAGCCGCCGCCCGCTCGGGTGCTGGGTTGGTTTCCGTGCTCGTTCCCGAAGCCATTCACCCGCTCGTGGCTCCCGCCGTGCCTGAGAGCATGGTGCATTCCAGTATGCCTGAAGGGCGGTGGAGCACCATCCTCGTCGGGCCTGGTATGGGGCGCACCGCCACCACAACGGAGCAGGTGCTCCAGCTCTTGGAAACCTCGACCGTTCCGCTCGTTCTCGATGCGGATGCCCTTCCCATTTTAGCCGACCACATTCCCGCGCTCATCGCCGCAAAATGTCCGTTGATTTTAACCCCACATCCCGGCGAATTTGCCGCCCTGTTCGGGCTGAAGGTAGAAGATGTTCAGGAAGATCGCTTCGGCATGGCCCGCATGGCCGCCGCCAAGCTCGGTTGCGTGATTGTGTTGAAAGGCGCTGGAACAGTGGTGGCCGCCCCCGACCATCCGCTCGCCGTTAATTTAACCGGAAACCCAGGTATGGCCACCGGCGGCTCGGGCGATGTGTTGGCGGGTATACTGACGGGGCTGGTGGGGCAGGGGATTCCCCTATTCGAAGCGGCCTGCGCCGCCGTTTGGCTACACGGTCGTGCCGGCGATCTCGCCGCCGCCGAAAAATCCCAAACTACGATGATCGCTCCCGACCTCATTGAAAAACTACCCGAAGCCTTTCGGGACGTTTCCTGCCGATAAAAAGACTATGTATTCACCATATTAGCCGGTTGGTGAGTGGCTTGCAGGACGGTTTGCCAAAACCAGCTTTGCGAGTCGATCACCTTTCGGTCGCTAATCATTTCAATCGGAAGGTGAACCAGCTCCTCGTGGTGAAGTCCCACGATCATATTGGTGTATCCGGCCATGGCGGCATGCACGGCGTTGCTCCCTAGGCGTAGGCAATACATCGAGTCGTTGGCATCGGCACGGCGGCTACGGATGGTGTAGCTGGGATCAAAATATTTAACATTGACCTCCATGTCCTCGGCCTTGAAAAAGGCTTTGATTTCTTCGTTGAGCAAGAGGCCGATGTCGCTGAGTTTTTGGTTGCCGGATTTATCGGCGCCCTTTTTCGTCTGGAACAGCTCCTGCCCTGCGCCTTCAGCGACGACGATCACGGCGTGATCTTTTTGCTGTAGCCGGTGTTTAAGGTGCGTAAGGAATCCATTTTCGCCATGAAGTTCGAAGGGGATTTCTGGAACGAGGCAAAAGTTTACATTACTATTTCCGAGCGCGGCGGAGGCGGCAATCCAGCCGGATTCGCGCCCCATGAATCGGACGAGCCCGACTCCGTTCCGACTCGCTTTAGCCTCGGAGTGGGCGCTGGTAATGATGTCCCAGGTGGCTTCGACGGCGGTTTCGAACCCGAAGGAGCGCTGAATGAGATTAATGTCGTTGTCGATGGTTTTGGGGATGCCGACCACGGCAATGGGTAGATTGCGTTTCTTGAGGCCTTCAACGAGGGCGCGCGCACCGCGTTGGGTGCCGTCGCCTCCAATCGTGAAGAGGATATTCACGCCGTAATGAACGAGCGTATCGATCATATCGTCGGTGTTTTGTGCCCCGCGCGAGGTCTTGAGGATGGTGCCGCCTTTTTCGTGGATCTCGTCGGTGTTGTCGGTCGTGAGCTCGATGGGGTGGTGGTAGTACTTTGCCACGAGGCCCTCGTAGCCATAGGTAAAACCAAGCACGCGTTTGGCGCCATAACTTTCGAGGGCACAGAAGGTCAGTGCGCGGATGACGTCGTTTAGTCCAGGGCAAAGGCCGCCGCAGGTTACGATGCCGACGGTGGTTTCTTTTGGGTTGAAAAATAGTTTTTCGCGTGGGCCAGCGAGCTCGAAATACTCGATATCGGAAAGCTGTTCGAGTTTAGCAAACTCGTGCGTGCGGTCGTGGCGTGCGATGGCTTCGCCATTGTAAAATCGCCCCACTTTTTCTTTGAGAGGCGAGTCGTAGGTGGCTTTTCCGAGGGTATCGGTGCGAATAATTTTAGATTGAGCCATGCGGGAGTTCTCCTAGAACTGAGAAAGGAATCGTACGTCGTTTTCGTACAGGTTTCGAATATCATGAATGCCGAATAGAATCATAGTGATGCGTTCGATACCCATACCAAATGCAAATCCGGACACCTTTTCCGCGTCGTATCCCACCGACTGGAATACATTGGG
>JAJRRI010000117.1 GCA_024279685.1 Verrucomicrobiota bacterium
AAGCGTTCGATGTCATCGGTTTTTCATTGGGAGGAAGCCTTTCGTCGGATCGAATAGCGCTGGAGGGTGCGTTGGCGGAGTTTGATCTGAATGATTTGCCTATTCGCGGAATTTCTAACTTTACCGGGCGGGTGGGCGGTGCACTTTCGGTTTCGGGTTCACTGGCTAAACCCGAGGTTCGAGTCGAGTTGAGCGTCGCGAAATTTACCTCGGCGGAAGATGCGCTCGATGAACTTCCCGAACTCAACTTCCAAGTCTCGGCCCAGCTGGCCGACGGGCAGATCGTAGCCTCGTCGGCCCTCACCCATGCCGTCACCGGAGAGCTGGCTGCCACCGCCCGGATGCCGTGCGAGTTTTCGCTAGATCCGATCTGTTTTGACCCTGCTCTGGAGCATCTTTATGCGGACTTTAAGGCGACGATGGATTTCGGAATTTTCAACCAGATTGCCCGGCTCAGTAACCAGCGACTTTCCGGGAAATTGAATGCCGAGTGGGTCTATGACCATGGACTCTCTGGGTTTATTCGGGTGGAGCAGGGGGCATACGAACATTTTGACTGGGGCGTCGTCGTGCGCGAAGTTAAAATTGATCTCTCGGTCAGTGAGGAAGGAGTACAGGTGAAGGCGGCCACGGCTACCGATGGGGGCGATGGGCGTATACTATTAACGGGCGGCATAGTGACGAATCGGTTGGCATTGGCTCTGGATTTCTCTCGTGCGGCACTCGTTCGGCGCGATGATGTGGAGGCCTCGCTCTCGGGGCAATTGAAAATCGAAGGGCGGTTGGCTCGTCCCGCAGTGACGGGGACGGTGGTGATTGATCGCGCGGATATTTTACTCGATAACGTTGCCCCTGTGCTTCCGCCGTTATTAACGGACTATGATGCCTCAGTCACAACCCACACCATCGAGGCGATGGTGGAGCAATCGTCGCTTCCATTTGATCTGGATGTGCAGGTGGATCTGGCTGCTCAAGTTTTTGCGAATGCCTCGATGATTGATTCGGTGTGGGGCGGAAACCTACGGGTGCAGGGAATGCCGCAAGGCATCTCGGTGAGTGGGATGATTGAACCGAGGCACGGTTATGTTTCTTTTATCGGTAAAAAATTTAGATTTACCGACGGGCAGATTGATCTAGATGGCGCGGTGCCAACGGACCCTTCGATGAACCAGCTAACGGCTGAATATAGCCGCGGCGATTTTATCGCGCGGCTCATTCTCAACGGCCGGATTAATGACCCCGACTTCCGGCTTGAATCCAGCCCATCGATGCCCGAGGACGAGATTTTATCGCAGGTATTGTTTGGGCGCGCCGCCTCGTCTATTTCGCCCTACCAGGCCTTTCAAATTGCGGCGGCGGCGCGGCAACTTTCCGGGGGGATGAACGGGCCGGGGTTCATGTATCAGATGCGGCAGGCGGCAGGGATCGATACGCTAGAGTGGCGTGAAGGCGAAATGGAAGGCCAGGCCTCCTCGGTCGCCGCCGGAAAGTATGTCACCCCGACGTTCTACGTCGAAGTCAATCGCACGCTCGACGAAAAAGGGGATACCGGCATGATGGCCGAATACGAAATCACGAAGCGCTTTTCCGTCGAAACCAGTACCGGTCCCCAAATGCGGCCCGGTATCGGTGTGAACTGGAAAAATGATTATTGAGCGAGTGTGATGAGGGTACAAAAAAAGACCGTCCGAAGGACGGTCTTCTGCAAAGTACGATCGACTAAAACTAGGCGATTTTGGCTTTGGCGGTTTCAACTACTTTAGAGAAGCCGGCTGGATCGTGGATGGCGATCTCGGAGAGCATCTTGCGGTTGAGCTTGATGCTGCATTTATTCAATCCGTCAATGAAGCGGCTGTAGTTGATACCATCCATGCGGCAGGCGGCGTTAATACGCACGGTCCATAGGCGACGGAAGTCGCGTTTCTTATGTTTACGGTGCACATAGGCCATGGCTTGCGCACGGTCGACCGACTCGGTCGCCATACGAAAAAGTTTACTGCGTGATCCGGTGAAACCCTTGGCGAGTTTCAGGCGGCTGTTTCTTCTGCGGCGCGAGGCCGGTCCGTTGGTTGCTCTTGGCATGATTCAATCTCCAGAAATTAAATGTAGGGCATAATGCGCTTCATGTCCGCCTTATCGACGATCTCGGAGCTGCGCAGTGCCCGCTTTTGTTTACGACTCTTGTTGGTCAAAATGTGGCTTCCACCCATGTGGTTCCGCTTTAGTTTGCCGGTGCCAGTTTTCTTAAACCGTTTGGCTGCACACTTTTTGGTCTTCATTTTAGGCATAATAACACCGCTTTTTTCTTAAATTCAATGGCTCGCGAAATCGACAGATTCCGCAAAAGAGGAGTGTTTATAGGAGAACCCCCGCGGCAAGTCTAGTGTTTTTTTTGAGTAAATCAGGCGATGAGTTATCTTATAATTAGAAGGCCAAACTTTGCGGGAGCTAAGTGAGTAAGCCGCTGAGCGGGTAACGCGACCTGCACACAGCCCGTGGATCGGGGCTATAGGATTTTCAACTTGGGTAGATCTTGGATATCGACGGCACCGATCACGCAGTTTTCTTCGTCGACCACAATCAGGTCGTCGATGTTGTGTTTTTCGTAGATGTTAAGAATTTCGAGGGCGAGTTGATCCTTTGAGAGGGTGATGGGATTAGCGGTCATGATTGACTCGATCGGTTGGTCCACAAGGTTAGGTGTTTTGATGAGGTGACGGCGCAGATCACCATCGGTAACAATACCGGCGAGTTTGTTGTTGGCCTTAACGATGGCTACGCAGCCGGATTGGGCGCCGGTCATGGCAATAAGGGCTTCTCGAACGGGTTTGCCGACTTCGACTTGAGCACAGCGCTCGCCGGTCCGCATCACATCGCCAACGCACAGCAGCAGGGTGCGACCGATCGCACCGCCGGGGTGGAGTTTGGCATAGTCCTCGATTTTGAAACCGTGGGCTTGGAGCAACACCATAGCGAGGGCATCGCCGAGTGCGAGGGTGGCGGTGGTGCTGGTGGTGGGGGCCATATTAAAGGGGCAGGCTTCCTTATCGACTCGGATGGAGATGATAATATCGCTGTGCTGTGCGAGCGGGCTATCCATTTCGCCCGTCATGGCGATAATTTGGACGCCCTTGCGCTTAACGGGCTGGAGCAAGGCGATCAGTTCGTCGGAGGCTCCGGAATAGCTCATGGCCAGCAAGATATCGCGGTCGCCGAGGATACCGAAGTCGCCGTGCATGGCTTCGATCGGGTGCATGACCACGGATGGAGTGCCGGTGCTGGTGAGTGTGGCGGCGATCTTATTGCCGATGTGCAGGTTTTTACCCACACCGGTGATCACCACTTTCCCGCCGTTTTTGACGGTGGACCGAATGGCATCGACGGCGCGGACGAATCCTTCGTCCATTTCACTTTTCAGGGTTTCAAGTCCAGCGATCTCGATGTCTAAAACTTCTCGTGCGCGTTTAATATAGTCCAAAGCATGCTCCTCATTTTCGATAGATGGGTCGCACCGTAGCTGATTTTTTCCAACCATTGGAATTTATTTGTTCAAATAAAGCGGCGAACTCTCTAGAGTGGCTGAAGTTTTAAAATCATGAGGAAATTCTAATGGCAGGTAATGGATCGAAAATAGGATGTTGGATTGCGGTGGCGGTTTTGGCGCTCTTACTCTTCGGCAGCTTCCTGACTAATATCGGGCTGACTGCGGCGCTCTTTTCAGGATCGTCTACTAGCGGGGGGGGCAACCATCCGGTGGACGAAGAGCCGTCGTACGATGAGATTTGGTCGTATGGGTATGGTGAAACCAAGGGGGTGCGAATCAACCTGACCGGCGTGATTCTACGCGGGCGGCGCGAGCGATTATTTGGCTATGAACCCGATATGGTTGAAAGTATTCTGGGCCAAATCCGTGCGGCAACGATCGATCCTGATGTGAAAGCCATTCTACTGGAGGTCGACTCTCCCGGCGGCGCTGTTACGCCAAGCGACGAGATTTATGCTGCCCTTGAGAGTTTTAAGGTCGAGGATGAAGAGCGAGTAATCATGGTATTTATCCGTGGTCTCGGCGCATCCGGGGCTTATTATGCCGCCATGGCCGGTGATTATGTCATGGCCGAGCCGACCGCTATTGTTGGTTCTGTGGGGGTCATTATGCAGACGCTCAATATGAAAGGCCTCGGCGACAAGCTCGGTCTAAGTTCGGTCACTATCGCTTCTGGAAAAAATAAGGATATGCTTAATCCCTTCGAGGAGGTCAACCCCCAGCACCTGGCTATGCTACAAGAATTGGTGGACGGTATGCAGGACCGCTTTGCCTCCATTGTTGAAGACTCCCGGGGGGTTGAAAATCGCGACCTGCTTGATGGGCGTATTTTTAATGCGCCACAAGCTCTCGAGCATAACTTTATTGACGGGATAGGCTATCTGCAGGATGCGATCGACCAGTTGACATTCCTACTGGATATAGAAGAGATTTACCTTGTTCGTTACTCCAAATCGCGCGGGTTTTTCGATACGCTGGTCGCTTCGCGGCTCCCACAACTTCCTCCCCTTTCGGCGATGACTTCGCCTCAATTTTTGTATCAATGGAAACCCTAATATGGAGACCTCTATGAAATTAAAACACGTACTCATCCTACCCGTTGTCATCCTCTTGTCAGGGTGCGAAACATTACAAAGCCCCCAACAACGTCGTGCGACTACAGCCCGAGAGCAGGCCGCCCAGCGTCATGCTGAGGAACAGGTTTATCGCGTGAAGGGGCAGGTTGAATCGGTCGAGATGGAAAATGCCCGGCTCGTACAGGAAATCCAACAGCTGCGGAATGAAGTTCGTTCCTATAATAGCCAAGCTTCATAGCTCAACAGTAAAATGAACGCGCTTGAAACCAAGCAGGCGCGGGAAATGAATGAGCTTATTCGACGGGTCGAAGGCCTGCTGAAAAAGAGCGTGGCGTCCCGACCTAGCAAGCCCAGTCGCGGCGCCGGTCGCGAGCACGTAGTTGAATCTGGCCAC
>JAJRRI010000118.1 GCA_024279685.1 Verrucomicrobiota bacterium
AAAATAAATACGATTTCAATGGCAACCGCACGAACATCGTTTATCCCAATACGAACAGAACATCCGGAGATTACTTTTTGCGGAGGGGGTTGAAGAGGTGTTCGAGGCCGTTGGCTTTGATGACGTAGATGGTTTCGAGCTGGCGACCGAGCTTTCCGCCGGGGAAGCCTTTTTGTTTGAACCAGACGACGTAGGGTTCAGGGAGGTCGATGAGCAGGCGTCCGGAATATTTTCCGAAGGGCATGGTGGCGTGGGCGAGTTCGAGCATAAACTCGGGGTCGGGCGTTAATTCTTCCATGTGTTCATTCCGAGTTCGTTGAGCATGAGTAAATGGATATGCTGAATTTTGGTGATCTCGGCCGGGATGTTTTTATTGGAGCAGATGGCGGCGAAGGAGTCGGGGTCGGACGGGTGGTAGCCGTGCATGCCTTTGAGCGGTTTGATTCCCATGAAGCTGGGTACGATTTGGACGCCGGGGTTCATGAGAAAAATGAGTTCTCCGTATTGGCTATCCTCGAATCCGACGCCGAGTTTTTTTAGTTCTTCGATGGAGAGGCTCCGGCCTTTGGAGTGGTTTTTAAGGATTTTGGTGATCGGTGCACGGGCGTTTTCGTTGAGGAACCAGAAGCGCGCCATGGTGGAGTCGTAAAAGGCGACGTAGTCCTGGTTCCATTCGAGGCCGAGCGCTTCGATGTCGGCGATGAGGTCATGACTTTCGGTGACGTTGTGCATGCCGTGGTCGGTGAAGACGTACCATGAAACCTCGGTGTAGTTTTCCTCGGCGGCGGCGAGTAAGGCGCGGATCTTTTCGTCGTACTCTTGCATCAAGATTTCAATCTTTGGATCCTCGTTGCCGACGGCGTGCATGAGTGCGTCGAGGCGGCCGAGGGAGCAGTAGGCAAAGTCGATGCGCTGGTTTTGGATGTCGGAGGTCAGACGTTCTAGGCGAATGTCGTCGCCGACCTCGCTATCGTGCACGAAGTAGGGGATGCCACGTTCGGTCATTTGATCAAAGATGGTTTTTCCTTTCGGAAGGCCGTTCGGTTCCCAGATGCGTTTTTGCTCGGCATAGTTAAAGAGCGGAAGATCCTTGAACGGGACGCTGTAGATCTGGAAGTAGCCGGTGAAGCCGCAGGCTTTTTTTATGAGTTTACTGATTTGATTGCGTACGCGCCCGCGCCGAAAAATGGAGTCGGGCAGGATGCGCAGGTATCGCACCCATTTGTAGGGGCACCCGTCGGGGTCGTAGTAGAACGAGGACCATAGTCCGTGTTCACTGGGGGTTAATCCAGAAATGATGGAGGGATCGCAGGCCGAGGAGTAGCCGAGGATGGTTTCGAGTTTCTTGCGGTCTTGGACCCAGCCTTTCAGAAAGTCGGGATGGCGTTGCGCCACCTCCCAGCCGAAGGCATCGATGAAGAGGAACAGGCTCAGTTTTTCCTTCTTGGTCGGCATTAGGAAAACCTCCGTTGGAGTCTGTAGAAGAGGCCGATCGGGAGGGTGGCCCGCTTTTGTAATAGTTTTGGAAGGGCGGTATATAATCGTTCTCGTATCCAGGCCGGGAGGGTTCGCGCGCGAGAGGGAGCTTGGGTTCGGTACCCCGGGAAAAAGCGGAGGAAGAGTGCGCGGGTGGCTTCGAGTTCCGCTGGGAGGTCGAAAGGTTCCAGTGCCGAATAATCCCCCCATTCTTTGAGGGCGATGGCGGCTAGATAACCGGCGATCACGGCATCGCGGTCGGGGAATTCGATGAGGTCTGTGATCCGTTTTTTTTTCACGGCGTAGGCGATGTCGTATTGTCCTGCGGCGAGGAGGGCGCAGTCGCCGAGGGCGAGGCGAACTTTGAAGATAAACTTGATGAAGCGAATGCGCTCCGCGTCGTTCAGCGGTTTAGGGTTGGCGAGGCGTTGTTGGATGTCGAGCAACAGCTTTCCGCGGTTCATCAGCAGGCGCGACCCCTCGGAAAGAGGGAGGGCATCGTGTGGATAGTTGGGCAGAGTTGCGAGTATGTCCTTATCGCCCCAAACGACTTTATGGCCATATTTCATTTCATAGTTGAGCATGGAAAATTCCCGGGAGGGCAGCTCGGAGAGGAGGTAGGGATAGAGGTCGACCGGCAGGCCTAGCTCTTGGCTTAATTGTATTTCCGTGGACTGGAAGTTTTGGCGGACGGTATGATCGAGCGTGTCGACCACGACGATGAGGTCATAGTCGTTAAACGGCGATTGCGAACCGTTGGGGTGGATGAAAGGGGTCCCTTCGCCGCGCCCGTAGCCGCCGAGCAGTACGCCTGCCAAGCAAAATGGCGCTGCCATTTCGGCGATGCGCTGCAGATCGGAATCGATTTTATTATCCAGTGCGCTGGAGCCTTTAATTGTGTATTTACTCATGGTTACGAATTAACCTCAACCTGCTTGGTTTGATGGCAGAATGGCTGGGTCATCTTTTTATGTTGGCACTTTTTTTGCTTAAATGAAGCAAATAGGAGATCACTTTGAGGCTTTGTGTGTGAACTGTCACGCAGAGAGTTGCTTCTTGATTTGGTATAACGAGTTCGGCAGTCTTAATCAAATAGAGCGTATGCAGGTAGGGAGAAGCCGTTGTTTGATAAGTTTCAGCTAATTTTTGGATTAATGGATACGAAGGATAAGCGGAAGCTTGTTTTCATCGCATTTCTTTCGGTGATTAATGGATTGCTCGGGGTGGTGGGCATCGCGTCTATTCTTCCTTTTATCGGGCTAATCTCGCAGCCCGATTTGCTCACCTCGAATGAGTATATTCAAACCTTCTGCCGCCTATCTGGAATTACCTCGTACAAGGGTGTGGTGATTGCCTTTGGAAGTATTTCGTTATTTCTAGTGTTTGCCGGAAATATGCTCGGCATGTTCGAGCAATGGTATAGCGAGGTCTTTGGGCAAAACAAAGAACGTGACCTCTCGGAACGGCTACTTCGAAATTATCTGCACACGGATGTGCTCCTGTTTGAGAAACGAAAAAGCTCCGAACGGGCGAAGGAGATCATTTCTGATGTCGAGCGAGTCATTCTCGGGACACTCTATTCGATGTTCGATCTAATTTCCGGAGTGATCGTCACGATTTTTATCATCGCGCTACTGCTGCTTGTGGATTGGATCGTCACTTTGGTGGTCAGCGTTTCGCTCGTTATAATCTATCTGGTGATCCATGCCAGTATCCGCTCGCGCCTGGATCGACTGGGTCGAGAGTATGCCGATCTGGAAGGGGACATCTATGAACACGTCTTGGAAGCGCTGAAGCTGCAGAAAGAGATCAAGCTGAACGGGCTTTCAACGTATTTTGTCCGGCGATATTCCCGTTCGTGCGGGCGGCTGGTGGATAACCGAATAGAGCATTCGCTGATCAGCATGATTCCCCAGAACGCGCTCGAGATTTCCGCGTACGGCATCATTCTACTGATCGCCATTTATTTTTCCATTTATTCCGGTCCCGACACCCAACCCATTACTTTGATCGGTATGTATGCTTTTGCAACCTACCGCCTGTTGCCAGCCATTGCAGATATTTATGACAGTATTGAAAATATTCAGTTTGGATCGGCCATATTGGATGATTTCGTGAAGGCTTTCGATGAGCCGGAAAAAGAGGGCGTTGCCGAGGTTCTGCTAGAGCCAAGTCATTCCATCGGGCTCTCGAATGTGGCTTTTCGTTATGCGGCCGAAAGTCCGTTCCACATTAATGGCCTTTCGCTTGATTTCCCTATTCATCAGATGACGTGCATTAAGGGTAAAACCGGATGCGGGAAATCAACGGTGCTGAATCTGATGGCCGGGCTTTATACGCCCGATGAAGGTACGATGACGGTCGATGGAACCCCGCAGCAGCTCTACGGTAATGCATCGTGGCGCCAGCATGTCGGCTTTGTTCCCGCCCGTGTGAATATCATGAAAACGAGTCTGTATGAAAACATTGCACTCGGAGTTTTTCCTGAGGACATCGATAAAAAATGGGTACGCGAAGTGGCGGCCCTTGTAGAGCTGGATGAGTATATTATGAGCCTGAAACAAGGCTATGAATCCGTGTATGGGGAGAATGGGTTAACCTTTAGCAGCGGTCAGGTTCAGAAGATTGGCCTAGCTCGCGCCCTGTATACAAAACCCGCCATACTCTTGCTGGATGAAAGTACGGATGCCTTCGATCTTGAAACGGAAAATACGGTGCTCTCCCGCCTGACCGCAATGAGTGATACCACCATAATTTTCGTCTCACACCGGCCGTCGGTACTGGAACATGCGAGTAAGATTATTGATCTAGAAAGGGCCCTGTAATCGCAATGGGAAAAGACATCAAGATTACGGTAGAGAAGCGCCCGTTGGATTCCTCCCTCTATGAGCTGGAATCCGAATGGGATGCCTTGTTGAAGCGAAGCAGCTGCCCGTCTATTTATTCCACGCTCGACTATATTTATATCTCTTGCAAGCACTGCCAGCTCACCGAAGATATTTTCTTTCTGCTCTTTCGGAAGGAAGATACAGGTGAACTGCTGGCCATCTTTCCGCTCAGTATATGGGATAATCGCCTCTACGGAGTTCCGTTGAAAACGGTGGAACACGGCTTGACCACGCAAAATTCGGATGTAGATAAACCGTATCCCATTATTGACCGCCAGCATGAAGAAGCCTGCTGGAAACGGTTCCGTACTTATTTTAGAAAAGACTTCCGAGCGTGGGATGTGCTTATTTATGATGAAGTGAGCACGGACTTTTTTCTGGCTCGTGTATTACGCAAAACATTCAGCCTACCCTTTTTCTGGATTAAAGAAAAACCCGGCCCCGTCTCGCCGATGGTTCGACTGGATGGAGAATGGGATGTCTTCTGGAAAGCGCATTCTAACCTGCGAAAAAGCACCCGGCGTTTGGAAAAAAAAATTGGAGATGCTTTTTCTTACACCGTAACCGGAGACCCGACGGATGTTGAGCGCTGCCTCAACGAATACATTGCAACCGAGCAGGCCAGCTGGAAAGCTGGGGAAGCCGTTTCTCATCCAGCAACGCAGAAGCTTTATCACGAATTACTTCCGAAGCTGGCCGCAAAAAATCAGGTCTTTTTCGGAATGATGTATGATGGGGATACCGTGATTTCCGCTGAAATTTCCTACGTATTTCAGGATCGTGTCTATTTCGCGCACGGGACATATAATCAAGCCTACAGTAAACTTTCACCGGGGTCGGTCAGTACCGGGCGTTTCATAGAATACTTTTACGGCAAGGGCTATGTGGAAGGCGATTTTCTTGCGGGCTATGCGCACTATATTAATGGGTGGGCTTCCCGAATTGAAAAAACCTCGAATATTACCATCCGGCGAATGGGATTGAAGATGAGTTATTTAGCTCTTCGTCACTTGGGACGTAAAGTACACCGAAAATTGAAGCCACCCGTGCAACTGAATTCCGAAAAACCAAAAACCGTTCCGCATGCTGTAGATAAGGGATAGGAAAAGTTATATGGATTACGCGAACAAGAACACACGACCGAGTCATCCAGCTGGACGAGGTTATGCGAGCCACGCATATGCCGCATCGTTGGGTGAGTTTGGTGAACTCATTCATCTTCCGCTCAGTGACGGATATCTATTGAAGCGTGGGATCCCCGGCACGGATGAGTATGATGCAATGGGATGCTACCCGCTTTTTTTCTGCGAAGACTGGGCCCGACTCAAAGAAGATCTGACCAACCTACCCGCGGACATTGTGAGTGTGACCCTTGTGACCGACCCCTTTGGCCGCTATAGTAAATCGGATCTGGATGAATGTTTTGATGTCGTGAATCCGTTCAAACATCACTTCATCGTTGATCTGGAAGAAGCGCGGGATTCCATCGGCACTAAACATCATCGGAAGGAAGCTCGCAAAGCCCTCAAGCATATCCGGGTCGAGGCGTGTAACGATCCCGTAGACTGTGCGGAATCATGGTACGAACTCTATGATAACCTGCGGATTCGGCATAACATACAAGGCATTCGAGCCTTTTCCAACGAGGCCTTTTTAAAGCAATTGAAGATGCCTGAAATGGTTATGCATCAGGCTTTTTATGGGGATGAATTGGTCGGAGCACAATTGTATCTCGTACAAAACGATACGGTGCACTGTCATCTCGGGGCGGTTACGGATGTAGGGTATAAACGCGGAGCCTTTTATGCGTTGGACTCTTATTCCTATGAATATTTTGGAGGGACGGTCCGGTGGCTAGACCTTGGGGGAGGCGTAGGATGCTCCGGAGACGGTGAGGATGGATTAAATCTCTATAAAAAAGGATGGAGTGCCGAAACGCGTCCGGTTTATTTCTGCGGTTGTATCATGAATCCTGAGCGATATGCAGCATTAGTACGGGAACGTGGACAAGAGGAGACTCACTATTTTCCAGCCTATAGAGAAGGGGAGTTTGATTGAGCATGGAATTTAAAAACCCATTGCATGTCGGTGCGCCGAACATCGGAGATAGGGAGCAGTTCCACGCCCTCGCCGACCAAATGTTTGATCGCCGTTGGCTCACGAACCACGGCGAGTTGGTTCTTCAGTTTGAAAACGAGCTGAAGGACTATCTGGGGGTTCAGCATTGCATCGTCATGTGCAACGGAACCCTTGCGCTGGAGATTGCCATTCGAGCACTGGGCCTGACCGGCGAAGTGATTCTACCGGCGCTGACCTTTGTCGCCACGGCCCATGCCCTGCAATGGCAGGGTATCACGCCTGTATTTTGCGATGTCGATCCCCAAACACTTTGCCTCGATCCGGCCGAGGTCGAACGATGCATCTCGCCCCGCACCACCGGAATCCTGGGTGTACATATCTATGGACAAGGGTGCGATGTGAAGGGCTTGCAGGCCGTGGCTGATACCCATCAGCTCAAGCTTTTATTCGATGCTGCCCACGCCTTCGGCAATACGCACCATGGGGAAAAGATTGGAAATTTTGGCGAGTGTGAGGTTTTTAGCTTCCATGCGACCAAGTTTTTTAATTCCTTTGAGGGCGGAGCCGTGGTGACCACTAATGACGCGCTGGCGGAAAAGATTAGACTGATGCAAAATTTTGGATTCGCGGATGCAGACCGTGTTGAGCACATCGGAACCAACGGAAAGATGACGGAAGTATGCGCGGCGATGGGATTGACCAACCTTCAAGTCATCGATCGCTTCCGGGAAATTAACGGAGAAAACCATACCGCCTATGCACAAGGCCTTGCGGAAATCGAAGGCCTTCGGTTGCTGCACGGTCCCGATGGTTCCCCCGATTGGGCGGCGGCCAATAAGCAGTATGTTGTAGCCGAAGTTTCCAGTGCATACCCGCTCTCGCGAGATGAACTTATGCATCGGCTACAGGCCGAGAACGTTTTAGCCCGGCGCTACTTCTGGCCGGGTTGCCATCGAATGGAGCCCTATATATCGCTACAGCCCGATGTCGGGAAGAGGTTGCCGATCACAGAGGCTGTTCTAGCAGGAATTTTACTGCTCCCGACCGGTTCTGCGGTTTCGCCACGGATGATCGAGCGGCTGGTGGCCCTCATAAAGCAGTGGGCGCTCTGACGGAAGATGAGCGAAGCCCTTTGTGAAGGCCGGCGTGGATGGTGATGCGGTAGGCGATGTTATAGGGAAGGGTGCGGAACTGTCGCTTACGGCAAGCGAAAATCAGATCCCGCGCGAGTTCACGTCCGCACAGGTAAAGCCGACTCCATAAGCAGGAACGCTCCCCGTGAGCCTTTGAAAAGCTAGCGCCGTGCCGGAACTTTTTATGGAATAACGCCTTCAGAGCATAGTTATGCGAGTGCTCAACTTCGGATTCCGATACGAGCTGGAATCGCGCGTTGAGGAGCAGACGGCAACGGGCGGCCCAGATGGCGTCTTCGGCATAGCCCTCATCTTGGAATTTCTGCTGTTCCCACAGCTCGCGTTTGAACGCGCAGGCGGTGGCCGAGAAAAAATGGGGATCCATTTTTTTTGGGGTGTAGGCGCGCTGGTAGTCGTAGGCGACGATGAAGTGCGCATTGGGGCGCGCAATTTGCCGGCTGAAGGTGGCCTCGGCGGTGGCATCGAGCAGCGGCTGGATTAGCTTTTCGAGCCAGTCCGTAGAACCGGGGATGGCATCGGCGTTGAGTAGCACGATAAGGGGGGGGACGGTGCGGGCAATGGCGGTGTTGAGTACGGGTCCGGGCACATAGCTGGTGGGATCGATTTGGGTTAGATGATCGGCTACGCATGATGTTTGTAGTTCTTCGAGGGAGCCGTCGGTGGAGCCGGAGTCAATGGCGAAGAGTTCGTAGTCCTGGAAGGTTTGGCGCTGGAGCATATCGAGCACAGCATGCAGGTGCGGCATTTCATTTTTCGACCGTACGATGATGGCGACAAGGGGGGGCATGGCGGAATTAGTCGATCAGCGAGGAATCGGCTTCGAGTAGGTCGGGCGATTTAAAGCGGGGCTTACGGTCCAGTTCGCTGAGCAGGGTATTGATGAGCCGCTTGAGCTCGATAACACGACGCTCGCGACCGATGGCCATGCGGTTGAAGCGGGTCATTTCTTCCATTTTTTGTGTGAGTTCCTCCGTACGCCGCGCGACTTCCATTTCGAGGTGTTGCTGATGCTCGCGCGATTCGCGCAGCAGCCGGGCGCGTTCGAGCGCCTTGGTGATGGCATGTTCGACCATGTTGAGGTCAGTAACCGGCTTGAGGATATAGTCCCAAGCGCCAAGTTGCAGTGCTCGGACGGTGTCGTCGATGCGGCCGGTGCCGGAAATCACGATGACCGGGGTGTCGGGAGAGTCGGTCGCAAGTTGGGCGAGCACCTGGTGTCCATCGACTATGGGCATGCGCAGGTCGACGAGTACAAGGTCGGTCGGCTTCTTTTTAAATAGCGCGAGGCCATCGCGTCCGCTGGCGGCCTCGGTCACGGTATAGTTGAGATCTTCGAGGAAGAACCGGAAGCTTTCGCGAATGCTGGCTTCGTCGTCGATGACGAGTACGCTGGAGGGGGGGTTAGCCTTCATCGGGCTGGGCTTCGGGCGCTAATGATTTGATGCATTTGACGAGCAGGGCAAGTACGCGGATGGGTTTGAGAAAGACGTGTTCTGGCCGCATACCGAGGGCCAGAAGTGGGTCGGAGAGGTTGTAGGAAATGGAGCCCGTATAGATGATATGCCGTTGGTGGGGATAGCGTTCGCGGGCCTGCAGGATCAGGTCTTCCCCGCTCATGCCGGGCAGGCGCAGGTCGACCACACAGACATCGTAGGTGTTGTTTTTCATCAAATCCAAGGCTTCCTCCGCACTTTCGGCGGATGAGGCGTTGAAGCCATAGTCCTCCAAAAAAGCCGTTAGGCTCATGCAAATGGCCGGTTCATCATCAATCACCAGCGCATGTATGCTCGAAAAGTCTTTCATTCAGTATCTCCCTCGAAAGGAAGCAGTGTACAATAGCCGGTTCATAAAACCCAATCCCCAATTGATCCTGAAAAAGGATTCGCAATCAAAAGTGATTCTGGGATAGTGCGCCGCATTTTACGGAATAGAGTAAGGAAAAGTCCCATGGCCAAAACAAACAAGATTTTTAAACTAAAAATCGAGCGTCCGCGCAATGTGAAGAACGATATTTTGTCGGGCCTGACGGTCGCCCTCGTGCTGGTTCCGGAAGCCCTCGCCTTTTCGTTTGTGGCCAAAGTAGATCCGATTGTCGGGCTCTATGCCGCCTTCATGATGGGGATGATTACGGCCATTTTTGGCGGGCGTCCGGGGATGATCTCGGGAGCCACGGGGGCCGTGGCCGTGATTTTCGCGCCGCTGATGATTGGCTTATATGGGGACGGGTTGACCTCGGAAGAAGCGGAGGGCTACCTCTTTGCGACCGTGGCTTTGATGGGACTTTTCCAGATGCTTTTCGGACTCTTTAAGATGGGAAAATTCATTCGCATGGTACCGCACCCGGTCATGCTCGGTTTTGTGAATGGCCTGGCCATTATTATTTTTAAGGCGCAATTTGAGATGTTTTATACGGGGCACGGCGAACATGCCCAGCTCCTCGCACCGACCCAATTGGGCATTATGATCGGCCTAATTATACTCACCATGTTGATCAGCCAATTCTTCCCGAAGCTGACCAAAGCGGTGCCGGCGACCTTGGTGGCCATCCTCAGTATTACCGCAATTTCATTGGCCTTAAAAAAACTCGGCATTCATGAAGAGCGCACGGTCATCGATTTTGTGCAAAGCATTGATCCTTCAAAAACCACGATTGCGGCTTCTCTACCCCGATTTCAGATTCCTATTATGCCGCTGACGCTGGAAAACTTTAACCTCATTCTTCCCTTCGCATTTTTAGCGGCCTGCGTGGGTTTGATTGAATCGCTTATGACGTTAACGCTGATTGATGAATTAACCGGCACGCGCGGCCGGAGTAACCGGGAAAGTCTGGCTCAGGGTCTGGCGAATATCACGAATGGGTTCTTCGGCGGCATGGGCGGCTGTGTGACGCTGGGGCAGAGTATGATTAATATTCACGGCGGCGGACGCGGGCGGCTGTCCGGAATTTCTGCGGCGACCTTCCTCCTGATGGTTCTTTTGTTTGCCGCGCCACTCATCGAAGTGATTCCGCTCTCCGCCCTGGTCGGAGTCATGTTCATGCTGGTTATCGCCACCTTTGAATGGTCGAGTTTTCGTGTTATTCCCAGTGTTCCTAAAATTGATGCTTTCGTCATTATTTTGGTCTCTGCCGTTACGGTGCTGGTGGATATCGCGACGGCCGTATTTATCGGCATCATTGTATCCGCGCTGGCCTTTGCATGGGAACATGGAAAAAAAATCCATGCCACAGTCAGCACATCGGATGCCGGGATGAAGGTGTATACGTTAGAGAGCGCCCTATTTTTTGGTTCGGCTCAATCCTTTAAAGAGCTATTTGATCCCGTGAACGACCCGCAGGACGTGGTCATTGATTTTAAAAAATCGCGCGTCTACGACCACTCCGGCATCGAGATCATCAACAACGTAACTAAACGCTACGCTGAGCAGGGAAAGTTCCTCCACTTACTCAACCTCAGCCCAGAGTGCCGCGAGCTACTCGCGAAAGCGGAGAGCATTGTTGAGATCAGCGTGGTTAACGGGCTCGACTGGCATATTGCCGATAACAAACTCGACTAAGAACCTACAGGCCTTCTATCCACAGACTCCGCGGATGACATGGATTTGAACGTGGATCATCCGTGAACTCAGGATTTCGGGAGTCTTGTGCGCAGGATGATTGCGCCAAGGAGTACCACGCCCAACCCAGGAATCAGCCAAATGGCTTGGCGTTCCATAAATCCAAACCAAAACATCGGCGTTGCGAAGGTGACGGAAATCCACATCCAGCACAGGCTCAGATTCGCCGCGCCGCGTCCGATTACACGGTAGAGCATATAGGCCGGAAAGATCAGTCCATAGGCACTCATGAATGTGCGGTAGACGATTTCGCCGCCGGTAAGTCCGGCATGGGTGGGAAGTTTGATCGAGAACAGCCCCGCCAATCCCGAAAGCAAAATCAGGACCACGAGCACGGGATGCTTCGCCGAGGCATTGGGGAGCGTACGGATCCGGTCAAGGTGCACGCGGACGGTGAAGACCCATTGGCAGAGGATATGAACTAAAATCCCCGCCGCAAGCCAAGGCGAGGCGATTGAAATAAAACCGGTTCCATTGAGCGTTCCAACGACCACGCCGGCGTATCGAGTGGTGAGCAGAATCATGCACGCAAAGAAGAGGCCGAACCCGAGGGTGAACCCCAACCGCCCGTTGCGCTGCGTGTCGAGCTGTTGGCGTGCGTGGTGGAAGGTGACATCGAGATAAGGACAGAGCACGAATCCAAAAATCATGACCGGAAGCATCCAGAGCGGTGCGGCTGCCGATTCCGGAACGGGGGTGAATAGGGAGGCATTCGCCTCTTTCACATCGGGGGTGCAAAACGTGGCGACTAATACACCCAGGCTGAGTACGAGCAATGCAAGGGCAAGTTGAGGGGCCCGCCCCTTGCGTATGGCTCGTCCTGAAATCAGCGTGAAGACGACCAAAATTCCGAGGACTCCGTAGAGATATGCATTCGGGATTTGGAAGGCCGTTCGAATGAAGTGGGCGAACCAAAGAATCCAAAAGAGGTGGAAGCTCAGCGTGATCGCGGAGAACCACCAAATCGCGGTGGGATGATTTTCAACGAACCGCACCGAGTCCATTTTTGACCGGAGTACCCAGCCCATCGCCGCAGCACCGATTACATTGGGCAGTGCAAAGATGAGGAATCCCGGCCAGCCCATATCGCGCAGGAGCAGTGTGGGGAGGAACATGCCAATGCACCACGTCCACGAACATGCGAGATAGGCCCCCCACAGGATCGGATTTCGCGGGGCGGGCGCCGGGCTCATTTGGCTTGAGCTTGGCGAAGCTTCTTGGCTTTATGGTGGGCTTTTGGAGTGACGTGAAAGGTGGCGGTGCAGCGCCCGACCCGCCGGGGCTTGGCCGGTTTGTCGCCGTGCGCTCCGGTTTCCTTCGCGAGGTTCTTTTTCCCGATCGGAACCAAGACCTGCACGATGTCCATACGAATGGAAATGTTGAACTCCTTGCCGCCCGCAACGAGGGCATCGATATCATCAAGCGGGGTCATGCAATATTCGGCCGGCCCATGGCAGGGACGGAGAAAGCGGTATTCAAGGTTCTTGCAAACCACGGTATAGTCGCCGCCGCACACCTTAAAAATATAGTTTCCACCCGCAATTTCCGTATTGCCCAACAGGGCGGCGCCCGCCATCGCGTTATACCAGTTTCGGTTGAACCGTCGGAACGGGAGCATGGCCCGGTGAGTATTTCCATCGGAGGTCATTTTGATGCCGGAGTGGAAGGCATAAGGAAGCCAGATTAGAGAGCAGACCCGGTTCCAGAACGTGTTGCGCGTGGAGAGGTTCGAAACGAAGGCCTCGGCTCGCTCGAAGAGGCTCAGCTTCAGGGGAGCTGGGCTGGGCGGTGGATTTTCGGGTGTAGTTGAGGACATTTATCTCTCCGGTACGGGGGTCATAATTAAGATATGGTTTAACTTAGGTGTTGGTTTGAGGCAACCCATACCTTCCAAAAAGTAGAGCAGAAAAGGATCGGTTCGAGCTGAGGGATCGATCGATAGGCCCTTCGCATCGCGTGCCGCGGCCTTTGCGGCGGGCCTCGGCGGGAATCTATTCATAAATCACGACATAGTTATTTTTTTTAAGCCGCTCGATCCAGCGGGTCTTTAACCGGGCGCGCTCTTGGGCATTGAGCGTATTCTTGATGGAGAGCCGCACCTCGTTAAAGCTCTTATGACCCGGTAGCCGTCGCGCTTCGACCTTAACGAGATAGAGCCCCTCTTCGGTCTCGACGATGTCGCTGAGTTCGCCGGCCGGCAGATTTTTGAGCGTGTCGCGGAGTTCCGTACGGGCGTCCTTCGGTTGCATCCACGGGAAGGCTCCCCCTTCGGCGGCACGGCTCCCTTCGGAATTCGCCGTAGCGAGTTCGCCAAAGTCAGCGCCTTCGATCAGTTGCTGCCGAAGCTGTTTGGCCTCATTCATCTTCACTGTGCGATCCTCCGGCGTGACGCCGCGGTTGAGGACGATGACGCTGTACTTCACCTTTTCAGGAATAGCGTAGCGCTCGGCGTTGGCGTCATATGCAAGGCGCACTTGTTCTGGCGTCACGCGCGCCCGGCGGCCGACCTCTTCGTTGGTCATCATGCCGACGGCCATTTTCTCGCGGATGGTATCCATATATTCCGCCCGCGTTTTCTTCTGCTCGGAAAGCACCTGCTCGAACAACGCCTCGTCGCCTTTAAAGCGCTCGCTGATGACCCGCTTGATTTCGTCGTTCACATATTGATCAGGAATGGCTCCGCCGCGCTCGCTAAAAGCCGCCATAATCAGAGCCTGCTCAATCAACTGTTCGCGCGCTCGCGTAAACGCCTTTTCAAGTTCGGCCTCCAACTGAGCGCCCTGATAGGTGCGGTAGAGCTCGGGGAGAACCGGCGCAAGAGACTCGCGCACTTCACCATGCGTAATCACTCGGTCGTTCACTCGGGCGGCATAACCATCAATCTCAATGGAGCGGCTTTGGGGGGCCACATTCATCTGTGCGTAAAGCGGGGTCGCGGCGAGGAGTAAAGCAACTAGGGGGGAAGATAATTTCATAATTCGACCACCCTAGATAAAGGCCGTATCTAGCGCAATATCGAAAATCACTGAACTCAAGGGCGGGCAGAGTAATTCGGCCTTAAGGGTACGTTGCAACCCTTCGCATCGCGGCGAGCTGGACGCTTTAAACTTGAATGTCAGGCTTCGTTCTGGAGAATACGCGAACTGGAAACTTTTCCGTTAAGAAGTTCTGGAAAAAGAAACGTAACCCCCTAAAAAAATCACTTAAAACGATGACGAACGACACCCTCTACAAAGGCCATTTCAAAGGGCTCGACATGGCCTTCACGTACGCCGTCACCACCCACGCGGTAAACGAAGCCATCGTACGCCACGACTGCGACCCCGCCGCCGCACACCTTCTCGGCCGCGCCATGACCGGCACGCTGCTCGCCGCAGCCGTGCTGCCCGACGAACGGCGGCTCAACGCATGCTGGAAATATCAGGGCGCTCTGCGCACCATTGTGGTCGATGCCGGACAGGACGGCTCCGTACGGGGCCTGATCTCGCCGCCGCACTTAAGTGTCGATGGCGATGCGACCGATGAACTCTATGGCGAAGTCGGCACATTGCAGGTGGTGGTCTCCAACGCCGGGAAAATCGACAACTCCGGCACCACGCCAATGTCACTACACGATGTCGTGAGCGATCTAGCCTATCACTACTGTATTTCCGATCAGATTGAAACCGGCATGGACGTGATGATCGGCTTTGCCGCCGACCCCCAAAACCCGATTAGCCTTTGCCAAGGCTGGATGATTCAAGCCCTGCCCCATACCGATCTCGAACGCTTCGACCGCATCCGCCGTCGGATGGGCGATTCCGATTTTCGCGAGTTGCTCAGTCACGACCGTGCGGCCGAAGGCTATTTTGAACAGATGGCCCAATCGCTCATCGGCGACGAAGAGGGGTTCGCCGGCATTCAGGTGGAAGAGTGTTTAGCCCCCCACTTTCAATGCACCTGTAGTCGCGAAAAAATGACGGCCGTCGTTCGTAGCCTCCCGACTTCCGAACGGATGGAGCTAGTGAAGAAAAAAGAGCCCGTCGGTATTCAATGCCAATTTTGCAACGAGCGCTACGAACTCTCCATCGACGAGTGCATTATCGCCTGGAACAAAAAAGCGGAATAATACCCTTTCCAGATACGTTGCGGTATAAACTCCAGCCCTCGCAGAGTCGCAGAGGACATAGAGAAATAAGCACTCCCTGCTCCGCGGCTCTGCGCGGACGGTTAGAAAGCGGGAGATTGATAATATCTCGAGATTTAGAGTCATAAAAAGCAACGACCCAACGGGTTAATTTTTGTGCCCTTCGCGCCTCCCAGTATCCAGAGTTTCGCTGGAATATTTCGCCATTTATTATATATCATTCTATATAAAATAGTTAAAAGTTGCCGTATTATTGAGATAAATATATTTTATACGATATATTATAAAACAGATTGAAAAATAGAGATTTACCCCTAAATAGTCTCTTCCCAAGCGATGGCTTCTAAACGCGGTGAACGTAAAATAAAGCTTGATAATTTATCTAGGGGGTAGATGGTGGGCATAGGGCAATCCGATAGGCCCGAGACGGTCGGAAAGGAGAAGGGAAAATGAAAAAGAAGTTACCTGAATCGTTTGAATGCAAAGAACCGGTGCCGGTGTTGGAAGATGAACTGATTTATTCGGGCGACAATGGCATGCTTATTTGCAAAAAGTGTGCAGGGCAATCGGCGCTTTATACGGGTAGGGCTATTTCCGGACAGGAGGTCTTGGCAATGCCCCTGTCGCAAAATGCGGTTTGGAAACGATTTTTCGGGGAAGACATGACTTGCGAACGTGGATGCACAAGCTATGCTCCGTAGGCATGAAAACAACCTGCCCGAAATGCGAAGCTAGCTATGATATCTCCGACAAGGAAATCCTTAAGCACATCGAACGCTCTCCGAAACTCCGGT
>JAJRRI010000119.1 GCA_024279685.1 Verrucomicrobiota bacterium
ACTCTTCGGCGGGCAGGGAGTCCACGGCGTCGATGATGAAATGGACGATGTGGTCGCGGCGCACCCCGTCACGCAGGTCAGGCGGCAGAAGCATCGGGGTGTTCCGGTCGAGGTTCTTGAGTCGTGTGGCCAGGGGCTCCTTTGATTAAGACAAGGTCAGACTAGCAAATTCTTGATAAAACAGAAGTGTTATTCTCGAATTATGCCTGTCTTTTTAACCTAAGTCCGACAGGCTGCTAGCGCTGGTGAAATTGTTTTACGCGCTGGATCCCATTAAATAACCGCTTAAATCGAGCGTAACGAATTTGTAGCCGGTGGCTTTGATCGTAGCGACGAGCTCGATTCTTTCGTTCATTAGTTTGTCGAAGTCGGTGGGTTCAATTTCGATGCGACAGAGGTCGCCGTGGTGGCGGATGCGGTATTGGGTGTAGCCGCGTGCCCGTAGAATGGCTTCTGCTTGTTCCACTTGGGTCATGCTTTCCAGATCGATGCGGGTGCCGGTGGGGAAGCGTGAACCAAGGCAGGCGAAGGAGGCTTTTTCGGCGGTGGGCAGTCCGCGCCGCTCGCTGAGTATGCGGATCTCTTTTTTGTAGAGTGCTGCATTTTGTAATGGGGCAACCACGCTGTGGTTGGCGGCGGCTTGTGTGCCGGGGCGGACGTCGCCTTTGTCATCTTCAATCGCGCCGTGGGCGAGGACGATATTACCCAGCTCGGACATAATGGAGTCCATCTTACTAAAAAGTTCGTCTTTGCAGTGGAAGCAGCGATCGCCTTTATTTTCTAAATAGTCGGTATTGAGAGGTTCTTCGGTTTGAATGATTCGGAGATTCCAACCTCGGGCGGTGGCGAGGTCAACGGCTTCTTGCAATTCGGCGCGCGGAATGGAAGGCGAGTCGGCAATAATGAGTTGGGCCTTTTGACCTAGCACTTCGTGGGCACAGTCGGCGAGATAGGAGGAGTCGACCCCGCCGGAATAGGCGACGGCGAGCGTGCCGTAGGAGCGGAGTTCTTCGAGTAATAGGTGCTCTTTTTCTTCAATGAGATTCATGGGCAGAAGGATAGTCGAATGTAGACGGAGCTTCCAGCTTCGTTGCGGGGAATCCGGGCTGTCGCACTGAATTGTCGCACCGAACGTATGCAACGGAGCTGGAAGCTCCGTCTACGTTGCCTGGATGGGATTCATGGGCGGGAGGGTGGCCGAATGTAGATGGAGCTTCCAGCTCCGTTGCGGGGAATCTGGGCTGTCGCACTGAACTGCCGCACCGAGCGTGTGCAACGGAGCTGGAAGCTCCGTCTACGTTATAGCTCCAGTTCATTCTTGCGGCTGAGTAATAACCAGATGAAGAAGGGGCCGCCGAGTAGGGCGGTAATGACGCCGACGGGGATTTCGGAGGGGGCGATTAGGGTTCGGGAAAGGGTATCGCAGAGTGCGAGGAACAGCCCGCCGAATAAAAATGAAGCGGGTGTGAGGAAGCGGTGGTCGGCGCCGACGAGCAGGCGGCAGATGTGCGGAGCCATCATACCGACAAATCCAATGGGCCCGCAGATGGCGACGACGCCGCCGACCATTAATGAGGCGGCGAGGAAGATGAGTTTTTTTACGAGCCCGACGTTTACGCCTCGGCTAATGGCCATATCTTCACCGATCATGAGTAGGTTCATTTCGCGGTGGAGGAAGAGTAGCAATGCCCCGCCCGCTCCGAGGAAGGGGAGTAGATTGATGAGCTTGGGGTAGTCGGCCGCCGTGAGTGATCCCATCATCCATTGGATGATGCGGAAGGAGTGCGAGAGTCCGCTGATGTATTGGATGAGCAGGATGAGGCTGGAGAAGAAAAAGCTGATGGCAATTCCGGCGAGCAACAGGGTGGTTGTGGTGAAGCCACCTTTGATGCGAGTGAGTCCATAGACGAGTGCCACAGCGAGCATGGCTCCGCCGAAGGCACCCAGGGAGGTTCCTGAAATTCCGGCGATGGAGAAGGTTAATCCCAGCCGAATAAAAATGGCCGCGCCTAGCGCCGCGCCGCTGGAGACACCGAGCGTGAAGGGGGTGGCGAGCGGATTTCTGAAGAGGGCCTGGAACGACATGCCGCTGAGCGAGAGCATCGCCCCTGCTAAGAAGGCGGTTAGCACGCGGGGAATACGAATGCTAATCAGAATTTCACGTTCCTGTCCCGTGGCGGAGAAGGGGATGAAGGCCATGCCGAAGAGTGGGGCGAAGGCGAGGGTGGCGAGCGTTAGAAATAAAAGTATGAATAGGGGGAGGAGTGGTTTTTTCATACGGCTCCTCCAGCGATGACGAAGGGAAGGGCGCGGCTGGAGGAGGGAAGGGTTATAAATTCGGTGTCGTAGATGGTCTCAAGTATTTTACTATGGGCCGTTTCTGATGGGGTTCCAGAGAAAATCACTGACCCTTCCTTGAGTGCATAGATCCGGTCGCTACAGGCGGCGGCCGTATTAACATCGTGGTGGACGGCGATGACGGTAATGCCTTGCTCTCGGCAGGCCTTTTTTAAAAGGTCAGCGATCTCGGCTTGGTGGCGGTAGTCAAGGAAGGTGGACGGTTCGTCGAGCAGTAGGATTTTGGTGCCTTGCGCGAGGGCCGCCGCGATGAAGGCCATCTGCCGTTCGCCGCCGCTGAGGGTATTCATTTTTCGGTGGCGGAAGTCTTGGAGTTCAGCGCGGGCGATGGCTTCGTCGATGGCGATGTAGTCTGCTGCGTTTAGGGTGGTAAAGGGTGAGAGATGCGGGTAGCGCCCCAGGGTCACAAATTCCTGAACGGTCAGGGGATTGGTGCGACCTTCGGCCTGCGGGACGTAGCTTTGGAGTCGGGCGAGCGTCTTGCTGTCGTAGTCGTTGAATGGCTTTTTGGAAATTTGGATGGAGCCTTCCCAGTTGCGGTGAATCCCAGCGAGGCATTTGATGAGTGTGGTTTTTCCCGCACCGTTCGGACCGATGATGGAGACGTATTCCCCTTCGTCGACCGAGAGGGAGATATCCTTCAAGATGGGGTTTCCCGAAAGCTCGATCGAGAGGGTTTCAATTTGGATGATGGGGTTATGCATGTTTTTTTAAACCGAAGAATTTTTAAAAACAAACTCTCCCATATCCCGATTATTCTGTCCTAATTATTTTGTTTAATTATTTTTGAAAAGTCGTCGAGGGTTTGGATGAACCGAGGGCCGGGGATGCGGGTGTAGTCGTTGCTTAGAACGTAGACCTTTCCTTTTTTAACCGCGTTAACGGCGCTGAAAATCTTCCCGTAACGGGTTCCTTCAAGATGTTCGCTGAGTTCGATAATGATATCTGGGTTGAGCCGGAGAACCGCCTCGCGGGAGAGGGTGACGAAGGGGAGGTGGCCTTCAATGCCATTCCGGCCGCCCGCGATTTCAATCAGCTCGGTGTGGAGGCATTTAGATCCGAAGGCGTGGATGGTTCCGGTGTCGCCGCTTCCAAAAGTAAGGAGTACGTTTGGGCGGCTAGCGGGGGCCGTTCTCAGTGCGTCAATACGGGTTTGTAGATGTTGGATCAGTTCGTTGGCTTGTTCTTTGGTTCCGCATGCATCGCCAATACGTTGAATGGTTTCGAGGATGTCGGCGATGAAATAGCTGCCGGTTTCAAGGATGGGAATGCCGAGGCTGGCGAGGCGTTCTTTTTCGATATCATATTCCTTATGTAGGATCACGAGATCGGGCCGGAGGGTGACGATGGCTTCATAATTAAACTGACCAAAGCCGCCTATTTTTGGGAGCGCACGGGCGGCTTCGGGATAGCGGCAGTAGGAGGTGACCCCGACGAGTTTATCGCCCAGGCCAAGGGCATAGATCGTTTCGGTAATATTGGGCGCGAGGGAGATGATGTGTTCGGGGGCATGGTCCAAAACGGCGGGTTTTGCGGGCTTGCCGCAACTCGCCAGAAGGAGCACGGCGAGCGCACTGTAGACGATGTTTCCAACTTCGTTACGGCGGAGCGGGAAACATCGTTTGCGATCTTTGAGTTGCTTAATCATAAAAGCCGGAGCGTAGGAAAGGGAAAGAAGGGAAGCGATCTTTTTTTCGTGTTGTCGTCATGTAAAGGAGCGTCGGGATGAAAAAGTGGATTGCAGTGTGTGGTGTGATGAACCGGGGGCGTTTTAAAGCGCAATCGGGCTAGCGCTCCATATTTCATTTCTGCTACCTTTCTCGGCTTTGAAACGAAGAGAGGGTTTGGAGATGAATAAGGCTGAATTGATCGTTGCGTTGGATGTGCCAAGTGCGGAAGCGCTGGAAGCGAGACTGCAGGAATTACCCGATTTTATTGAATGGTATAAAGTGGGCTTAGAACTCTTCTGTGCGGAGGGGCCGTCGGCGCTCGAACCGCTCAAAACTCGCGGGAAAAAAATCTTTCTCGACCTCAAACTGCATGACATACCGCGGACCGTTGGCCACGCGGTTAAAACCGCCGCGGCACATGGGGTCAATCTTATGACGGTTCACGCAGTCGGCGGTCGCGCCATGCTCGAAGAAGCTGCAAAAGCGGCTGCCGAGTGCACCAACCCACCTAAATTGGTTGCGGTTACGACATTAACGAGCCTGAATCAGGATGATTTTACGGACCTTGGAATTGGCCGCACGATTTCGGAACAGGCTTTGGCCTTGGGTCGATTGGCTATTTCGTCGGGAATCGATGGATTGGTAACCAGTGCACACGAGGCCAAGGTGCTTCGTGAAGAATTTCCGGATGCGCTATTGATTACTCCCGGCATCCGAATGCCTGATGGTGATATCGGCGATCAAAAGCGCGTTGCGACCCCTTCATTCGCCGTAGAGCAGGGGGCAACACATCTAGTGATTGGGCGTCCCATTATGCAGGCCGCCGATCCTATTGCTGCTGCAATAGCCATGATCGAAAATATGAATCAGTAGAGGATAAAAATGAGCAAACCAAACGTTTTGATTATTACAGGCTACGGAGTGAACTGCGAGGCGGAGTCTAAGCAGGCTTGGGAATTGGCCGGTGCCGCACCTAAGCTGGTGCATTTAAACGACCTGTTGGATGATCCCAGTCAGCTCGAAAATTTTCAAATCATGATGTTTATCGGCGGATTTTCCTACGGTGACCACATGACCAGCGGCCATGTATTCGCCCTGCGAGTGAAGCATCATATGCAGGCACAACTTCAAAAGTTTATAGATGATGGCAAGCTGATCATGGGTATCTGTAATGGGTTCCAAGTAATGACTAAGATGGGGCTTTTGCCCGGGCTGGATGGGGCTTATTTCGAACCGAAAGTTTCATTAATGCAGAACGACTGCGGGACCTTCCAGAACTTTTGGTGCGACATCCGGTTCGAACAAAACTCCCCGTGTGTATTTACGAAAGGACTCGGCACCTTGCCGCTTCCAATCCGCCACGGTGAAGGGAAAATCTTCACGTTCGATTCTGCTCTACTCGAAAAGCTAGAAGAGCAGGGCTGTGCTGCCGCACGCTATGTCGATGCCAGCAACCATCCAACGTAAGAGTTTCCGGCCAATCCGAACGGCTCACTCAATGCGATTGCCGGTCTGTGTGATCCGACCGGCCGTGTCTTCGGTATGATGCCGCACCCCGAAGCCTATCTCTTTCTCGAAAACCACCCAAACTGGGATAAGCAAAAATTAAACGGTACGCTGCCAGAGCAAGGGTTGGGACTAAAGTTGTTCAAGAATGCCGTGGACTACATCACCGGATAGTCAAAATCGTCCACCTTAAATTCGCCGGATCGTGGTTCAAGATTGGGGGTAGGCGTAAGTTCAACCCGGCCCTCCTCATGAATACCGGTGTGAGCCGGAGTCTTACTCTAAATGATGGTCTTGGCGAGAGCCTGACGCGTAGCGGCTTAGTTCAACCCATGAATCGGTAAAAAATACCGGCATGGTGGTGATTGTCGATGGCGGTGCGGAAGATGCCCATCCACATTCCAAGGACAAAGTGGGGCATCGCCTTGCTTTGTTGGCGAGAAATCAGGTGTATGGAGAACACGGTTTGGTTTGTACGGGTCCGAAGCTGAAGAGTGTAAAACAGAAAAATGGAATGTTGGAACTTAGTTTCGAAACTATAGGTTCAGGTTTGGTGTTGAAGGAAACCTTGCCTTCGGCCTTTGAGGTTTCAAGCCAAGAGGGCTCCTTTTTTTCCGCCCAAGCCAAGCTCCGCCACGGGAAAATTCTTTTATCCGCCGATGAGGTTCCCGGACCCAAATATGTGCGCTATGGCTGGAAGAAATGGTTTGTACCCACGCTATTCAACCAAGCAGGCTTGCCCGCCAGTCCATTTCGGACGGATGATTTTCCAAGGGAAACCCAAGGTCGATATCTCTTCAAAGACTTGTAGCTAAAGTGAAGCGGGCTTCTTTTTCCTTACAAACCGGTCTAGAGGATGCTATCTATCTACCGTACATAAATGGAATGGTTCAGTATGGTAACGATGAAGGAAATAGCCGATCTCGCCGGCGTATCTAGAAGCACAGTCTCTTTTGTGCTCAATAAAAGCCCCATGATGCAGAACATCCCCGAGCGGACCCGTAAAAAGTCATTGCGGCCGCGGAGCAGTTAAAATATGTCCCGAATGAAATTGCTCAGGCACTTATTACTGGAAAAACAAAGGTACTGGGGTTCGTATCCAGCCAGATTGACCGTCAATTCGCATCTACCATGCTGAGGGGAGCTATGGATGCGGTGGATCAAGAAGGCTACTATTTGAAGGTTTTTCCGCTGTCGAATCCCGCCGCCATGGAATCCGTTTTTGAAAACCTGTTAAAACGTCAGGTTTCTGCGGTTATTTTGCAAGGACTGGATAACGCCACCGTCGACTGGTTCCAAGAAAAACTATTCGAACATACGATTCCTTTTTGTTTGCTGGGCAGTAGTTTTTCTTCACCGCGCAGTATTCGCGTGGTGTCGGATGATCACCAAGGGGCGGAAAATGCAATAGCCTATATGGCGAAAAAAGGGCATCAGAACATTCTATTTTTGAATGGCCAGTCTGACTGGCCTGCTTTCGTTATTCGAGAAGAGGGTGCAAAATCCGGTGCAGAAAAGTATGATATTCACCTCTCTACTGCGGCCGTTGAAAGTTTTCGTCCGGGATCATCGACTCACGAGGATATTGAACAGATCCGAAATCAGATCGGAACGATCCTCACCCAACAAAAAAAGAAAGTCACTGCGATTTTTTGCCCAAACGATACCTTGGCCGTTCTTGCGGTGCAAGCCTGCGCTCGACTAGGCATTAAGGTGCCCCATGAACTTTCGATTATGGGATATTCACTTTCGATGCTTTCGCTTTACTCCGACCCAAGACTCACTTCTGTGGCACAACCTCATCAAAAAATGGGGTTTTCGGCCGCGATCGAGTTGGTCGAAGCTCTTCGCAGGGGCACGAAGCGATCGGTTACTTCCTCCGTAGAAATTATGCTGCCCACCTCGATTTATGAGGGGGAGACTGTGGTCATGATTTAGCGGGGGGCCGCATGCCCATCCATCGACCTTTACGGCTAAATAAAAAACCTCGCGTTGTTTTTTATTTACATTGTAACTCGAATTAGTTAAGTTCTATACCGTATAAAAACACATTTTAAATCGCTCTGGAATGAGAGCGAATAGGTTCATTTAAACGAGGATGAGTATGAAAAAATTAGGGTTCTATTTCTTAATCACCATAGTAGGGGCGCAGGGAATATCTCTTTATGCGGCCGACCTTCAGAACCAAACGGTCTATATCGACTCTAATTATACCGGCACCCAGCAAGGAACAGAAGCGGAGCCTTATACCTCGTTCTCTGATCTTTCCCGCTACCGAGTTCTGGAAGGAACGCGGATTAAACTGAAAAGGGATTCTGTTTTTAGAGCATCGTTCCCGATGTCGGGTATACAAGGAACCGCAGAAAATCCGGTTATCTTCGAAGCCTATGGCGAGGGTGAAAATCCTCTGATCTCTGGGACTCAGAAGATTGTTGGGTGGAAGAAGTGGGGGGACAAAGGAATTTGGCGCGCTCCCGTGACCGATGAAGTTTCCGAGTTTTATATCAATGGGGAAAAGCAAGTTTTAGCGCGTTATCCTAACAAAAACGCCGAAAACGGCGGTTGGCTTAAGATTACCCACATACCCACCCCAGAAAATCGCCTCAGAACATTGATCTCGGATCACTTAAAAGATGCCGATTGGGAGAATGGAGCTCTGTGCGTGGTCCGGGCTGCGGCTTGGGATGAGTCCAACCTTCCTGTTGAAAAATGGGATAACGATTTAAAAACGCTCCATTTTTCCGAAGATCTATACGGCAAAGGAACAAAATACGGCATTGGATGGGGCTTTTATATGCAAAATATCTTAGCTGAACTAGATGCCCCTGGAGAATGGTACTACGACAAAAAAGAGGCCATGCTCTATTTTATGAAGCCGGCGGGAATAATTGAAACCACGTCCGCCGCCGTGCGTGATATTGCATTTAAATTGGGAGCGGATAACGAATTTATAACCTTCAAGGATTTGCGCATTGAAGGATTTATGAAATACGGAATTTTTGGCCGATCGGCGAATCATATTGTGATTGATTCATGTTCTTTCCGAAATATCGGTTTCTCAGACCTCTCCCTGGGCGATGCGACCCAAATAACCATTAAAGACTCTGCTTTTCGAGATAGTTACAAACGAGCGATTCATTTAGAGCGTGTCGATGGGTATTTAATTCAGGGGAATTTGGCGGAAGCGTGCTATCACCGGACGATGATGCTTACCGAAACCTTAAACGGGGTGGTTAGCGATAATACCATTAAACAATCGGGTTATAACGGCATTCACATGGACCGGCCGGTTGGAAACAATCTCATTGAGCGGAACTTGATCGATGGATTTTGTTCAGAATTTTCTGATGGCGGGGGTATCTATGTTTGGGATAACTGGTCTATGTTTACGGGCAATCCAGCGGATACAAGAACCATTTTGCCGAATACAATTCGAAATAATATTATAATGAACGGCCACACGCATCATCTGGCGAGCGGAAATTCGGCCCACAGTAGCATGGGTATCTATCTAGACGACGGAGCCAGCCAGTGGGGAGTTTACGAAAATATCATCATCAACCCGGGTAATATTAGCTACATGCTACACAACACCCGTATAACCGATGCGCGAGACAATCTATTCTATGGAGCCACGAGTTGTAATGTCGGGGTGCTTGAGTCGCATCAAACCGGAAACTGGTGGTATGGAGCCTATGGAACCCATGAGAATATGACCTCTAACGACATTGTTAATAACATAAGTGTCATCGATTCACTCCCGCTCAACGGCGATCCAGCCGTTCATATCTATTGGAAAACACGCTATCAAAGCCCCGCCGATATGCTCGCCCAGGTTAATAGTAATATATACTACAACGTATGGGGGGTCGCGATCGATACTCGGGAGTATCATTTAACCGGAAATTTTTATAATCAAGGCCAGCTCGCGGTCGAGGAGCTTCGCTTGTCGGATCATCAAAACCGATTTGGACTGGATCTTAACTCCGAAGTACAGGTCGGGCCTTCTTCTATTTTGACCGCGAAACAGATCTTTACTCAGGGTGACGACCCGATAGAGAAAGAGCAGGGTCTGTTTTGGATAGTTGGCCGCTCCATGGGTGGAATTCCAGTGGTGGCCGAGAAGACCTACCGACTTTCATTCTCGGTGAAGTCCGATGCACCCAATCCCATCCTGGTGGAGGTCATACAAAACCACGCTGCTGGACAGAATCTAGGGTGCAAAGCTCTGATTGCTATGGAACCGGAGTTAAAATCCTTTTCGCTATTTTTTACAGCGAATCAAAATGACTCCAATGTGCGTATTCGTTTCGATTCACGTTGGAAATCCTTCGGGTACAGCCTTGGTTTTACCGCGAGGGACGATCCGCGGACGGCTCGCATTGAATTTGATAGAAGTCAGGCCGTAAGAGGCTTTACCTTGGAAGATCTTAGACTGGAAGAAGTCGTGATGAAACAGGGAGGCCCCCGGGCCTTGGTGAATACCAACCGCACGGAGGCGGTTTGGTTTACACTGGATTCAGACCTCTATGTCGATCTGGCCGGAGTTCGCGTTGAAACCCCGATTTTATTGCCCGCTTGGAGTGCGAAAGTGATTATTTTGAATGAACCGGCCAGTGCAACCCCCGTGCAAAGTGACTAAGTGTAATCAGGCGAACAGATAAGAGTTTTAAGGGGTCGTAGTATCTCCCTTCTAGGATTGAGGTAAAAATTAACTAAAAAAATTGACAACTTAAAATCAGTAGAGTAACACGTATTACCTAAATCAGGAAGGAGACCTGATGTATCAACGCCAGTTCATGAAAAACTAAGGAGATCAGAGGATGAAAAAGAAAGGATTAGCAGTCATCGCAAGTGTGGTTCTTGGAGTCTGTACGGCGCAGGCCTTGGTGCTCTTTGAGAGCGATTTTGAAGGCTACGACCTTGGAGCGAGTCTTAAGGGAACCAATGCCTGGAATGCCATTAACGAAACAAACCTTCAGGGAGCCGTGGTATTTGCCATCAATTCACCCTTGGGTGCGGCGGGTAGTCAAGCGATGCACTTTCGTGACACTTTCAATGGGCCTTTAGGTAACTCGCTCATTTACAGGCAAGTCAACGGCATCGTTTCCAATAATATTGCGGTGTTCAATTTTGATTTCATGGCAGACACCAGCGAGCAATCGCCGCAGATTTTGCTTCAGTTTGCAGGCACCACGGTCGTGCAGTTGACGGTACACCCAAATGGGGTTGGTACAGGACCCATCAAATATCATAATGGGGGGGGGTTCCAAACGATACCGTCCACTTTGGCGACAAATACGTGGTATCGTTTTGCCCTGACAGCGAATGTCGATACGGACACGTTTGACCTTGTGGTCACGGATGGAATAAACACCCATTTCAATCAAACGGGGCTTTCTTTCAAAAACTCAGTGAGCAATATCAACCGGATTGCCTTTAGTTCCAATGCCTCGGTTGGAGGGGTGGGGGCGAGCTATTATTTCGATAATGTTACCGCGGGAAATGATGTGATTGCGGTTATTCCCCCGCCGCTTCCCTCAACCTTTATCAGCGCCACCGCCACCGCCGGGGATCTGGTTAAAATTGAAATTTCAGCACCCGAACCTGATCGGGCCTTTTTGTTTGGGCGGTCGAATTTGGGAGCTGGAAGCTGGACGAATGTACCTCACTCCGATGACGGATCAAATGCGTTTACGGTGACCAACCTCACGTATTCGACGTCGGAAACGAATGGAAATATATCCATCTATGTGAATGCTACAAATGCAGCAGGTTTCTTTTCAACAGGGCATTCAGAGTAAATTTTAATCCGTGCTTGATAGGCGTGGTTCTGCCGCGCCGGCATGGATCTAATAAAAAAGGAGATAGAAATGATTAAAAAAATACTAGGAGCAAGTCTAGTCGTTGGACTCTCGGTCGGCTTGTCACAAGCCGCCTTGATGGAGGACTTCGAGAGTTACACCGCTGGCACGAGCATTCACGGCCTGAATAATTGGTCGGCAATAAATCAAACGGCAACTCAAGGAACATTGGTTTCCGCACTCAACTCACCGTTGGGGCCTGCGGGTAGTCGGTCGATGCGTTTCAACGATGCTGATGCAACAGCTGGACTAGGGAATGGACTAACCTATCGGCAGGTGAATGGACAGCTTGTGGGTGGAATCGGTGCTTTTTCATTCGATTTCATGGCAACAGTTAACGCCCAGACACCACAGGTATTGCTTCAGTTGGCTGGAACGACAGCCGTTCAAATGACCATTACTCCTAATGGAGGGGGTACAGGAGTTGTGAGATACCATAATGGTTCTGGTTTCCAGACCATCGGCTCAGGATTGTCTTTGGGTACATGGTATACCTTCACGCTTACAGCGGATGTAAATACCGATACCTTTGGGCTGGTGGTTTCTGATGGCACGAGCACCGTGATCAGTGGATCGAATCTAGGGTTTAGAAACGCTGTGACGGATTTGAATCGGATTGCCTTCACGAGCAATGCTGCAGCAGGCCAGACCGGGGCGGATTACAATTTCGACAACGTAAATGTCGTTCCTGAGCCTGCTACATTGGGCTTAGTTGGACTCGCCGGTTTGGGATTGATCGCTATGCGTCGCTTTAGGATGTAATAGATCGTTTCAATAATCATGTAGTAAAATCCAGAGTATTTCTAAAAAGGGAATACTCTGGATTTAAAATATAACTTAGATCCTAGTTTGAATATTAAATGGTTAATAGTGCAACGAGTTTAAAAAATTATGGAAAATAGGTCTGTATTCTTTAAATTCCGAATCGGAACTCTCCTGATTGCGTGCTCAGGGTTGGGGATCTTTTCTGCATGGGCGGGAGGCGGCGGCGGAAATGTATTGGTGGTCGTCAATCCGGGAGACGAACAGCAAGTTCGAATCGCGAATGCCTATCAAAAACTCCATGACATTGCGGACAATCATTTTGTTTTCATTGAGCCACGAACGGTGGATGGGGTGTACCGAATTAGAGATCAAAAAACGCAAGGATCTTTTAGTTATGTCAACGAACTCCTGATCCCTATTTACGATCACATGATGGATCAAGGGCTGAATGGGAGCATCGACTATATCACGACATTGGGTCAGTCTACTAAAGTCACGGGCTTGTCAGGTGGTACTAGTGGGAATATAAGAGCCCACGATTTTCTCTTACGGCATGTGGATGCCTTGGCAACGGGCGTCTCGATCGAAGATTTATCTACCGCCAGCCCCCGCTATAACGATGACGGAGCCTCGTTTCCGTTTGATGTTACCCCTTATCAGGAAGGTGATAATCCGGCTTTGATTCATAGCGCCGATGACCTTTATGTGACCGGCACATTAGGGTATACGGGTATATTTGGTAATTCCCCCACCGATATTATTTCCAACCTGACGCGTACGGCGCAATCGGCTGGAACACACCCCGTTGGCACCATCTATTATGAGGAAAATAACAATATTCGAAGTAATATTCGTGAATTCGTTTGGCCGAATGCACAGACTGATCTGACCGCGCGCGGCATTCCATTTGTTGAGACGTCCAATACGCCTGGAAGCGCCCCCCGAAATCGAAATGATGTGCGTGGTGCTGTGATTGGTGCAGCAGATTATGCGGTACCGAACGGATCGACCTACCTACCGGGATCCTGGGCGGACTCTCTGACGAGTTACGGCTGTGATTTTGACCTGAGAGTACAAACCAAGGCTTCTGAACTCATTCGGGCTGGCGTGGGCGGGACCAGCGGAACCGTGACTGAACCCGGCGCGAGCCCGATGAGGTTTCCCCGAGCCTATATCCATCTGTATCTCGCGGACGGCTCTACACTGGGAGAGGCCTTGCAAATGTCAGTTAGGTTTCCTCATCTGATAAGTATGCTGGGCGACCCGCTGGGGCAGCCCTATGCGGATGTTTCAACGGTCACGTTGCTTTCTGGCCCCGCCGATGAGGGTTTGGTGAGTGGCTCCATCCAGTGGGTGGCAAATGCCACGCTCAACTCGTTTAACCTGGCGACAGGTTTGAATCGAATTGATTTATATGTGGATGGGAGATTGACGGATACCGTAGTGGGAAATAACGGAACCTTTACCGTAGATACCACCGCATTAAGCGACGGCCGCCACCGCTTCCGTTTTGTAGGGGTCAATAATGCGGCCGCCCGGAGCCAAGGACATCTGCTGCGCCACGTGATGGTAAGCAACGCGGGTCGCTCGGTCTCCGCAGGTGGAGACCTCGATGTCGGTACGGCGGTTTCGGTGAATATTCCGGTGAGTTCCGCCGCAGGTGCGGGCGTGGTATCGCGGATTGAACTCCGGCATTTAGGTCGAGTTGTGGGGCAACTTCCGGCTACCGCAGGACTCCTCAATCTGACCCTGCAACCGTTGGCGTATGGTGATAATACGGTTACACCAGTTGCCGTGTTTTCCGATGGAGCAGAGGTGCAGGGGACTCCGATCGTAATCACCCGAGCGCCTTCATACTGGCCAGGACAAACTCCATTACTGCCAGGCAACCGGCAGCACGGGATTCTAGGTGAATATTTTCCAGGCCAAGGAGGAACTTCGATCGCCGCAAGTTCGTTCAATGGAGTGCCCGCGGTGTCGGTACTTCACAGTCGTTTGTTTGTTGGTGTCCACAACGGTACGGATGCCTCGAAAACACGACTAGCCAATCAAACAGCCCAATTGGGTGATGTCGAAGCCCATCCCATCGGAAGCGTGTCAAACGCGAGTTTGGTCGACGGCCTGTCCGCTCGGTACAGCGGGCGATTTGAAGTCGTCGAAGATGGCGAGTACAATTTCTTTTTCTTCAAATCAAGCGATTCGGCTGAGTTATTGATTAACGGCATTCGGGTGCAAGGGTTCGATAATCATAATTTTGGATTCCCCGGATACTACAGTTCCTCCGTTTTTCTGGCGAAAGGAGAGCACACCTTGCGGGTGCTTTCTGCCAGCACGAATATCGGGGTCAATCCTGGGTTTTCGGATATCGCCCTCTATGTTCGTGGGCCGGATGGGAAAACCAAGCAACCGGTGGATAGCTCGATGTTCTATCAACACCGCGAATCGATCAGTCTGGCTGATCTTGTAGAAGATGATTATGAAAGCTATGGGTTGAACGGAAATGTAGGCGGGATAAACGGGTGGGTGGAAATCAATAAGACCTCCAATCAAGGGGCCACTGTTGTTGCGACCAATTCACCATTGAGCGCTGGAAGCCAAGCCGTGCACTTTGCGGATTCCGACCCCGCAAACGTGTCTGATGCGCGGATTCAAAATATCTTTCCCGAGGCTTTGCTCACCCTGCAAATTTCCTTTGATTTTATGGCGTCGACCTCTGTTCAAATGCCGTTGCTCACCATTCGGTCGGGAACTGCAGTCACGATTGTTGCCCAACAGGCCGTTGCGCTGGCTCCTTTTGTCAATAGTGGGGAAATTAGATATCACGATGGATCCGTTTGGCAGGTCATCCCCGCAGGTCTAGCGCTCAATACATGGTACCGTTTTGAACTCACTCTTGATGCGGCAACGGATACCTTCAGTCTCGTGGTTTCTGATGGAGTAGTCGAATGGGTTAACGAAACAGGACTCTCTTTCCGAAACCCCACTGGCTCTTTACGAAGTTTGGACTTTGCTACAAATGCGGGCTTTGGGCAAAATGGTGGGAGCTTTTATTTAGATAACCTGCGCGTTTTTCTGCCGGTAGCCAATACCTCCCGGTACGCTCTATGGTCAAATGAATTTTCATTGATCGGTGGATTATATGACGATGAAGATAACGACGGTCTCCTTAACCTCTATGAATATGGGCTAGGTGGCGATCCGACCAACGGTTTGAGTCAGGGGTTGGGATCGATTTTTGAAGGCACGCAAATCGGGGAGTCCAATGTACTGGTCTATGTCTATGCACGGCGGCGTGCCGACGATTCGGGAATTCGGTATTGGCTTGAAACAACCGACGACCTTCAATCGACGAATTGGACGGATGCGGGGTATCAGGAGCTGTCGGCGGAAGTCATAAACACCGACTTCGAAGCGGTAACGAACCTCATTGATACGGTCGAACCGCATCAATTTATCCGGCTTAATATTTCGACGGATTAGTCGCTCATGCGATTCTCTTTTGCATCTCAGGTACACTAAAAGGACCAGTATGAAAAAAATAGAGTTTTTAATATCGAAAGTGTTTTGGGAGTCGCTGGGCTGGTTTTTGTATTGAACGGTTCGGTTTGGGCGGGGGGCTCCCGCCCGCTCCAGGAAAAAAGTATGCGGCCCAATATTATTTTAATGGTGGCTGACGATTTGGGCTATCGCGATCTTTCATGTTTTGGTGGACAAGCCGTTGAAACGCCCAATTTGGATCGCTTGGCACAAGAGGGAATGAAGTTTTCTAGCTTTTATTCGGCCTCGGCGGTGTGTACCCCGACGCGTGTTTCCATTTTGACGGGGCGCTACCCTTTGCGATTTGATGTTCGGCAGCATTTCAACGACATCGATGGCTACCTGCCCGAATCGGCCATAACGGTGGCGGAGCTATTGCGCGATGAAGGTTATTCGACCGCTCATGTGGGTAAGTGGCACCTCGGGGGATTACATGTGGACAGCGATGGAGTTCGGTTGACCGACCAACCTGGCCCGCGCCAGCATGGATTTGAACAGTACCAAACCCAAATTGAACAGCAACCTATTCGGGGCGAAATGGATAAATCCCGTATTCTTTTTCGTCAGGGAGGAACGGTGTTACTACGGAACGATAAACACGTGGGTGAGGATGATCCATACTATCGCAAGCACTTGACCGATGCGAATGCCGACTTTGCCATTGAATTGTTGGAAACGATGTCCTCTGGCGGGAAACCTTTCTTTCTTAATCTCTGGTGGTTGGTTCCTCACACGCCGTACGAACCAGCTCCAGAACCGTATTGGTCAGAGACGGCATCGGTCGGAATTAGTGAGGATCAACATCGGTTCCGTTCGATGGTTCGCCATATGGATGCTCGAATTGGCGACCTCCTGAATCGTTTGGAAGAACTCGGCCTATCGGAGAATACCCTTGTTATATTTACCAGTGACAACGGGGCGGCCTATGAAGGTCACATAGGTGAGCTTAAGGGCGGAAAAGCTGATCTACATGAAGGCGGGATTCGTGTGCCTATGATTGCCCGTTGGCCGGGGCGGATTTCCATCGGATCGCAAACCAATATTTTGGGGAGTACAATCGATTTTTTGCCTACTTTTTGCGAGATCGCCGAGGTGCCGCTTCCGGTGACCCCCATGGTGGATGGCATCAGCCTATTACCGGTTTTGGAAAATAAAAACTTTTCCGCCGAGCAGGAGCGCGGCCTGATTTTTTGGCAACTGGATCTATATCACCACATGCAGCGCCACTACCCAACACCCGAACCCTATGCAACGGAAGTTACGCGGGATGGTGTCTGGAAACTACTGACCTTAAATGGCCAGCCCGTTGAACTATTTAATGTTGAAGTCGACCCCAACGAACGTCAAAATCGTCTGTCGGAATTCCCCGAAAAGGCAGCTAAAATGGCGATGGCTCTGTCGGAATGGTTGGCCGAGGAGCGAGATGACTCATGGAAAACGAACGAAGATAAAGGAGAATAATGAAACCATTTTTTTATGTCTGTGCAGCACTTATTTTTGTCATGCCAGCGGTCGGAGGGGAACTTTATGTGTCGCCAACAGGATCCGCCGCAGGAACGGGAACATTTGACGCCCCATTTAACTCTCTTGAGCGCGCTCGCGATGCCGCGCGTGAAATCGATAAAAGCGAGCCCGGAGAAACGATTATTTATCTACGTGGGGGGACCTATTATTTAGATCAAACGCTTGAGTTTGATGCCCGAGATTCAGGAACCGACTCCCACCCTGTGATCTACAAATCCTATCGGAAAGAAACGCCAACTCTAAGTGGCGGAAAACGAATCGAAGGATGGAAAAAGTCCGGAAAAATGATTTGGGAGGCCTCGGTAAAGGGCATGGACTTTCGCCAGCTTTATGTGAATGGAGAAAAGGCGTTGCGCTCTCGCTCACCCAACCCGGAACACTACTTGCGGGTCACTGAATGGACGAAGGAGAATCAGACCATCATTTTGCCGCCGGAAAGCGTGCGAGACTGGGATCGATTTGAGGACGTCGAAATCTATATTCAAATGATGTGGAGCATTGCGGTGATGCGTTTAGATACGTTTTCGGCGGTTGATAATGGGTTGGCATTGGTGGTTAAGAATCCGGAGCGTGATCTGGTTTTCAAACGATTGTTTCCCAGAAAATTACCGGATCAGTCTTTTCACTTTGAAAATGCGCGGGAGTTTATTGATTTGCCAAGTGAGTGGTCGTTGGATCGTCAAGCCGGTATTTGTTATTATCTTCCGAGATCTGGCGAGGACATGGAATCGGTTGAGGTGATTGCGCCGCAACTGGAAACCTTGATTTCCATTCAAGGCTCGTATGACCACCCGGTACGCCACTTGCAATTTGAGGGATTGACGTTTACGCATTCCAATTGGACGTTGCCGAGCCGGAGCGGTTATCTCAACCTTCAGGCGGGGCAGTATAGTATTGAACCAACGGCGGATAATATTCAGTATGTGGGCCGTCCACCAGCAGCGGTTTACGCGGCCTGTGTTGAGAATTTGGTGTTCAAACGCAACGAATTTTATCAACTCGGCGCCACGGGACTGGATATTCACTATGGGTCGCGGGATAGTGAAGTGGTGGGGAATATTTTTCATACTATTTCTGGCACCGCTATTTCCCATGCTCGTCTTTCCGATCCCGATGTTGAGATTCATACACCCTACAATCCAGAGGATTTACGAGATCGTTGCGTGAACGACTGGATCCACAATAACTATATCAAATCCGTTGGGTTCGACTACGGCGGAACGGTCGGTATCCTCAGTGGCTGGCCGACTGCCGTGCGGATTGATCACAATGAACTGAGGAATTTGGCGTATAGCGGAATTAGCGTCGGCTGGGGCTGGACTCCTAAACCGAATGCCATGCGCGACAACCAGATTCGCAGGAATTATATTGATTATCCAATGACCCTATTTACCGATGGAGGAGGAATTTACACCCTTTCTGAAATGCCAGGGACACTTGTTCAAGGCAATGTAATTGGGAATATTTGGGATTCAGGTTGGGCGGCCGGGCGAACCTCTTCGAAGAGTTATTACTTTGATGAACACAGTGGAGGGATTACCTTGGATAAAAACCTCACACTCGAGGTGGGCAGAGGGGTAGAACGCACTCGCTTTCATGTGCCCGGAGTTTTTCATATTAAACCTCTCTTGCGGGAAATGTTTCCCGAGATTAAGGCTCAGGCGGGGATTGAGGATGAGTATAAGGACATCAAAGAAAAATTTATAAAAGAGAAATAAATGAAGGCATTGATGTTCATTTTGATTGGCTATGGCCGACCCACTTTTGGAATGATTGGAGTTGTTTTCCGGTTTGGTCAGGGAGTTCCGAATTCAGGAGGGTTAACCGTGTAGTGGAATTGCTTGAATAACGCATTGCACCATGTTGATCGGGAGAGGGCATGGCTACGGCATGTTTTCGACCCTGAGTTGAGGGCTCTCCAGGCGGGAGTTGAGGTTTCCGATGAAGGGAAGGCGGATTGGAATTCATGGAAGCGAGGGCGTGCTCGTGGGCGGAACGTCCGAAGAACTTTCCCGTGCGGGCATTTTGGTGACGAATCATTTGACGGGAGAAACTCAACACTTTCCTTATGAGGTGGTTGAGGGTGGATATGCAGGCCGTGGGGAGGGGGATATGGCCATGACGGAGAGATTCTATCGAGAAATGACTGTCGAACGGGATGAAATGCTGACCTCTATCCAGCAATCGGTCGAGGGTCATAGAATCGCATTTGCTGCAGAAGAGGCGCGAGTGAATGAAAAAAGAGTAGGTTTAGAGACATTTTCAGCGCGTCGCAAATTAAGATGATGGGTGCGTAATTTTTTAAAAATAAGGCCACTAATTTAAGGACATAAAATGGAGATTTATAAATTACTGAATGGCTTAGATTTTTTAGTAATGGGGATCTATCTGGTGGTTATCGTTACGATGGGAATGGTAATCAGCTGGCGCCAAAACGCACCGAAAACATCTTTTTGGCTCAACATTCGCTACGATGGCCCAGCATTGGTCTGAATATGTGGGGAACCAACGTCGGGCCTTCCATGCTGATTGCCAATGCTGGATTGGGATTTACTACTGGAATTGTAGCCGCCAATTTTTCATGGTATGCGTTTGTCTTTCTTTTTTTGCTAGCTTTTGTTTTTGCTCCGTACTATCTGAGCTTAAAAGTAAGTACATTGCCGGAATTCATAGGAATACGATTCGATCAAAAGACGAGAGAATTGCTGGCTTGGTACACGGTTGTGACCATTGTTCTTTCCTGGCTGGGATTGACATTATATGCTGGCGGGATTCTGGTTACGCAAATCATGAATTGGCCACTTTGGCTTTCGATTTCGGCACTGGTTTTTGTTGCGGCGTTGTTTACAATCACCGGAGGTTTGAAGACGGTTGCGAATACCAATATGTTTCAAATGGCACTTTTGATTGTGGTCTCATCCATTTGGTGGTGATTGCTATCAATCGAGCAGGGGGATTGGCCGCCGTATATCATGGAGTTCCAGCCGAACATTGGAAACTATTTCTTCCAACGAGCAATTCAGAATATCCTTGGCATGCGATTCTTCTAGGCTATCCGGTTATGGGAATCTGGTTCTGGTGTACGGACCAATCCATGGTGCAGTCTATACTGGCGGCCAAGAATATTAAGGAAGGACGGTTGGGCGCCTGTTTTACGGCCTGGCTTAAAATTCTTGATATGTTTCTTTTTATTCTCCCTGGAATTATTTGTGTGGTTCTTTTTCCAAATCTTTCGAATCCGGATGAAGCCTACATGACCATGGTTCGGGAATTGTTGCCGCATGGCATGATCGGCTTGATCATGACAATACTGATGGCTGCACTGATCAGTACCGTGGCCTCGGCATTGAATTCGCTCAGTACGGTGTTCACGCTTGATATTTATCAGAAACGATTCCGCCCACATACCACGGTGGCTGAAACGGTTCGCATTGGCCGAATTGTAACTTTGGTGGGGTCCGTGCTTTCGATTTTTCTGGCCTTGGGAATCTCACGTCTGGACGGGTTGTCTTTGTTTTCATTATGCCAGGCCATACTCGGGTTTCTCGCGCCGCCGATCAGTGTCGTTTTTATGGTCGGTGTACTCTGGCGAGGAGCAACGGCCAAGGCCGCCAACATTATTCTAACGGGGGGGACGGTAATCAGTTTGGGTATCGGACTTTGTTATTTATTACACTGGCCCTCGCAAGAAGCTTGGCCGCATTTTCTATTTCTTTCCTTCCTTATTTTTGCCGGATTATGCCTGTTGATGGTCATCCTATCGCTTTTGACACAAAAAAATTCTAAGCCTTGCGAAATAAAGACACTCATTGAAACCTATCGTGAAAACGGCCGAGTTGGGGTGGGCGTTTGGGGGCTTTGGATGGCTCTAATTATGGTCATGGTTGGCTTGTATCTATTTTTCAATTAAATGGGATTCCCCGTGAGAGAATTAATATTTTTATATAATTAACTCGTGTTATATATTATAGTAGGATACCTTCTGAAGGTATTAGGTTAGTAGTAATCGGACAATAAATCGTATTATAGAGTACAAATCATGTGAGAAAATAGAGCCTGGAGAGATGTTCTATTCAAAAATTATGAAGCTTGAGTGCAGATCTTAATGCTCAAGCTTGATAGAAGAATCAAAGGAGAGAAAATGATGAAATATAGTATTGCACTAGTCGTTATAGCTGGGATGGTTCAGTTGAGTTTTTCCGCAGATTATTATGTCTCGGCCCTGAATGGGGATGATTTGTCCTCAGGTACTTTTGTAGCTCCTTTTAAGACGATTTCAAAAGCGGCAACGGTTATGACCTCGGGCGACCGGTGTTTTATCCGGGAGGGTATCTATCGGGAGACCGTCACGGTTCAGCAGGACAACGTGTGGTTTGGAGCCTACTTGGACGAGCTGGTTGTGATCAGCGGGTGTGATCTGCTTATCGATCCATGGACGCTCCATTCTGGAAATATAATGAAGCTTACGGTTCCGGACAAGGTGCTACAGCTTTTTGTGAAAGGCAAAAGGATGAATCTTGCCCGCTATCCCAATGAGGATGCTGCCCAGAATATGCTTTCCGGGGATGAATGGGAGGATTCGACTACGACTACGCTCAGTACGTCCGGTTCGGGGCGAGCGAGGGTAACGTTCGATACCATGACCCAACCCGCGGGATATTGGGTAGGTGGATATTATTCAGGGCAAAATGGATCGGATCCATTTACGGCTGCTGTGGGGAATATTGTTGTTTCATCGGGCAACACGCTTGAAATCGTTGATTTAGCATATTGGTCGCGCAGTGTGGCGGGAGCTGAATCGGGCATCGGGCCGGGTCGGGGCTATATTATTAATCACCTCAACGCGCTCGATTTTGCCGGAGAATGGTATTGGGATGCCGCTACCCTCTATTACTACCCCGAAGGAGGGGTGAATCTTGAAAATGATGCGGTGGAAGCACGCTTCCGCTTGTTGGGATTTGTTCTAGATTTTAGGAGTAATGTGGTGTTAGAAAATATTCAATTTCATGCGGCATCTATTTCCATGGCAAATGCAATCAACTCTCGAATCGATAGTTGTACCGTTCGATATCCAGCGCCGTGGAGTGATTATTCTTATCCCACTGGCCACGACTACGGCGGACGGGTAGATGGCACGTGCGGACTTTATATTTCTGGTTCAGGAAATGTGGTGACCAATTCCTTGATTGCCCATAGTTGGGGGAGTGGGCTTCTCATAGAGGGCGAGCAAAATCTGATTACCGATTGTACCATAGAGGATAGCAATTGGCTGGGGCGGCGTATGGCTGCGATTCAACTCTTTGGTACGAGCAATCGCGTGGAATATTGTACCATTAAGGAAACAGGGCGGGATGGAATCGATGGCGGCCAGCGATGGGTGGGTCTTCAAAAATGGGGAACGTGGCAAGTTATGCGCCATAATCGGATCGAAAACTTCGGCTGGTTGGCAGCCGATTCCGGTGGATTCTATATGAACATGCAGGGGGTTTCCATTCCTGCAAACTGCGAGTTTGCCTACAATGAGGTGTTTTACAACCATGGGCGCCACTGGACGGCCGGCGTGTTTTTAGATAATGGAACCCATACCGCCCAAATCCACCACAACCTGATCGTGGGGCCACAAGAGCGAGGCATCATGTTGAATGATGCCAAAAAGTAAATAACAGACAATATCCTGATTGCAAATAACACGGTCTGGGATATAGACGTTTGGGCCTTAAGGGCGGCCAGCACGCCCACATATTGGCCAACCAACATCTATGTCGCAAACAATCTTATGCAGAGCGGCCAGACGGCTGGAATGTTGACCTATCCGGGGACCATTCTCTCTAACAATTCAGTTAATATGCCTGCAACAGAGTTCACCGATGTGGATCGTAATGACTTCCGCTTGGTGTCGGGCTCTCCATACATCGACTCGGGGATCGTGATTCCAGGGATAACGGATGGTTTCACGGGCAGTGCTCCTGATCGAGGTGCTTACGAAGTCGGGGTCGAGTGGTTCGCCGGATCGTCCGTGCAACCTCGCGCCGTCTATACGGCGGTGGACACCGATGCTGATACGGTTCCGGATATTGCCGAGTTGAGCTTCGGAACCGATCCATTTAATCCCGATACATCCGGGAATGGCACGCCGGATGGCGAAATCTACCAAGCCGCCGGTCAGGTGGTGATGACTCCCGTTTCTATATCACCCGACCAGATGGAGGTTCGCTTTGGAACCCAGACCAACTGGAATTACTACGGCGAGTATGCGGACACACTCGAATCCAATGCCTGGATTAGAATTGCCCATGTTCCCGGGGGCGGATCGGAACAGTCTATCGCCTTCGTTCCTTCCAGCTCCAGTGCGACTGGCTTTATGAGGGTTTTAGCGAGTCTTACGCCCAACACGGCGGAACCGATTTTTCGAGATGGCTTTGATCACTATTCCCCAGAACCTCCCAATGCTGCCGTAATTTCTAATATTAATACCCTTTGGTCTGCAAATACTCTGGTGCGGTTCTACGAATCGGGGGCGACCGGTTTGCCTGCAGAAACGGGCAATTACTATGCTCAATTTCTTGGGGAAACGGGAGGTGGCACGCTCTCCTTCAGCATTCTAACAGAGGTGGGGAAAACCTATGGTTTAAGTTTTGCTATGGCTCGGGTGAATGCAAATGGCTTCCCGAAGGTGGATCTCAGCATCACGGGATCTTCCACCGTGCGTTTTTCAACAACGCTTTCTCCAGGTTCTTGGCTGCATCATACCTATCGCTTCACCGCCACCTCCAAGACGACTGTGATTTCATTTGTCGAACCTAATTTCGAAACCACGGGGCAAGCCCCCTTGTTGGATTCCATTTCCGTTCACTTGGACTAACACCAGACAAAAGGAATAATAACAATGAAGTATGTATCAATCTTTCATGCAAACTTAAACTACGCGTATTTGACGCCGGACAACTATGAGTTTGTCATTCGTGAATCGTACGAAATGACCATCGATACCATGCGGGAAAACTTTCCGGGCACAAAATACGTGTTTGAGGCCAGCGGCTACACCATTGAGATGATGGAAAAGTATACGCCGGATGTAATTAAGAAACTTAAATCCGCCATTGCAGAGGGTTCGTGCGAATTTATGGGGTCGCCCTATGCCCATCCTATGTTGCCCAATTTTCCTGAAAAAGATGGTAGCTGGTCGCTGGAATTCTCGCACCGGATTTATGAAGAAATACTCGGAATACGCCCCGTTAGTTTCTGGAACCCCGAGTGCGGCTGGCGGAATTATATTCCGCGACAAGTACGCGATGCCGGGTATAAGTATCTAACGGGCGATTTTGAATCTTACAGCCGATGTGAAAACGGTCCCAATGGGGGGCCGCAACGTCCGGAAATCTACGAAAAAGAAGCCACCAAGGAAAAGAACTTTTACAATTTTGACTTTAAGTATGATCTCTCCGCTGACGACTATGCCCTGCATTATCCCTTTAACCATGTTCAAGGTTTGGAGCCCGGTGAGTTACGCACCTTTCTCCGCTCTGACCGTATCTGTCAATATGCCGTTCGTTACTTCATGGGCATGGAGGGCTATTCACATGAGGAATATCTGGCCACCATCGATCGCTACAGCAGCGACCGTGAAGGCATGGGTGAAGGGGCTTTGATCATCTTTGCCGACGATGCCGAATATATCGGCACCAATGGATGGTTCCGTCTCAAATACCAAAACGAGCCTGACTGTGTTTTTGAAAAAGTGCCGGATGCGCAGGAAAAACTTATCGCACTGGTCGAAGCCGTACAGCAACGCGGAGAATTTATCACCTTCGCCGAAGCTTGCGAACTCACCCCGAATACCCAGCCTGTCGCATGGGATGATGATGCCGCATGGCATGGAGCTAATGCGAGTACTTGGGCCTTAACGCCGATGGCACGTATGCTTCGTCCTTGGCAGGATTTGATCCGAGAAAAGCTCAATGCCATGGAGTTCGACCTGTCAACGTCAGTTGCCGAACGGATTTGGTATCACCTGACCAACAGCTACAACAGTGATGGCCAATGGCCACCGACGCTGCCGCATGCCCCTCATATTATCCACCCGTTTAATTACGCGTATTGTTTCGAAAACCTACTACTGGCACATCATCTAGTCGGTGGCGTGGATCTTGACACCCTCTCTTCCGATGCGGCTGAAACCCTCTCTGAAATTCTCGACATGCAGTGCGTGTTGATCCGCGATAAGGCTAAACTGCTCAAGGCCTCTGGAACGCCCGATGAACAGAGGGATGCCGAAGTGGCTGACCGGCTGCTCGACGTTGCGCTGGAAAAAGAATCCGTGCGCGGAAATAAGATCCTGGATTCGGGTGAATATACCGTTCGTGCGGATGCGATGGTAGAAGCCCGCCGCCTTTGCGGGGGGATTGTGATCGAAAAGTGATGCGTGGCAAAAGGGTGCTGCGGAAGAAGGTGGAGGGAAAATGGCTACAGATTTCCTAATTCTGATAAGTTTGAATTTGGTAAGAAAAAGCAGACGACTGAGAAATACCTGAACTCGAGCAAAGAAGAGGGTAGTAATTAGGATAAAAGATGAAACGAGGCTCTAAAAAAGGTCAAAAACTGAGAAAAGGGATGCCCAGCGCGGTGGCGCTGAGAATCCTGATCCATGCGGTATTGTTTCTGTTGGCGGGGATGCTGGTGGTCTTCACGGTGGTGAAAAAAGAGGAACAGAAGTTTGAACCGCCCAAGGTGGTCGAGCGGCCGAAGATGAAGCTACGCAAGCCGAAGGTAAAGGTGAGAAAAACATCTAAACCCAAGCCCACCACGCGCATTGTGACCAAGATGAATCGTGCTAATATGCCCGAGATTCAACTTCCAGAAATGTCCGGTATGTCGACGGCGCTGGAAGGGGGAATGGGTGGCTTTGATATGATGCCAGATTTTGAAGACATCAGCTCCTTTGGGGCTGCACAAAGCATTGGGAATGACTTTCAGGGTACCTTCTACGACTTTAAGCGAGATCGGAAGGGCGGTCGGGTTTCGATGGAGCCGGAAGAGTTTGTAGCTCGGGTCAAAAAGTTTGTGAGTGGAGGGTGGAAGGCCTCGGATTTACGCCAATTTTACGCCTCTCCTAAGAAGCTCTATGCCACTTCTTTTATGATTCCAGAGACCAGATCTGTCTTTGGCCCCGCCGCTTTTGGAGAGGTCACCGGTGGGTGGAGCTGGATTGCGGTTTATAGAGGTCAATTGGTTTATCCTGAGGATATAAAATTTCGTTTTTGGGGATTTGCCGATGATATTTTGTTGGTTCGGGTGAATGGGAAACTAGTGCTGAACGGGTCTATTCACAAGGATGGTGCGAGTACATTTATCACCGAGGTCGGAGGGTCGTGGGATAGCACCGCCGTCGATGATGCACGCTATTTTTATGGAGCTCGTGGAGCTCGGGTAGGCGACTGGGTCGAGCTTAAAGCGGGGGTGCCCCTTGAGATGGAGGTGATGATCGGCGAGGTGCCTGGCGGCGAATTTAGTTGTATGCTTACCGTTCAAGTCGATGGGGTGGATTATCCAAAAAACCGTCAAGGCGGTCCAATTCTACCTATGTTTAAAACGGCTGAACCGACCCGGGCTATGCAGGATATAATTTATAGCCAATTGAATCAGAATGAAGCGGCGGTGACGAATGGTCCAATCTTCCGTGATTATATGGTGGCTGCAGCGCCCCATCAGTCAGAAAATACGGAAATCATTTCCAATGCAGAGAATCGTAACGAACCAGAATTAAAGATGCGCCGTTGGATCAGTGCCACTGGAAAAGAAATTGAGGCGGAATATGTGTCTACCAGTGGAACTAGTGTTATATTGAAAACGGTGAAGGGCAAGCAGATTAAGATTTCGAAGGACAAGCTATCCCTAGCCGACCTTGAATATATTGTGTTGAAAAACCCTCCAAAATTTGCAATCAATTTTATTAAATTGAGCAATAGTCAATCTGGACGCTACAAGCTCTCTCCTACGGAGATGACGTGGGCGTCCTCACAGTTGCCGCGTGTTAATGATTTTACCTTTGGCGCAAAGATAAAGCAACGGGGAGCGGGAGAATACAGCTATCCGCTGACCCTCGAATATTTTGCTATAGGCCAAGAGCGGAATGGAAATAGGTATATTCTATTGGATAGAGGGGAGAGTACGTTTGTTCCGACCACGGAAAATGAGAGAACGCACCGACTTACCGGAACACCAATTGAATTTGTGGAGTATAATGTGGGTGGCTCTGAACGTGGGCAAAAGCCATCGGGCTATCTCATCACCTTAACGGATAAAACCGGTCGCATTATTCAACATAAAGCATCGTCAGCTTGGTTATGGGAGCAGATCGATAATTTAAAGAAATTACCGGTGAAAGCATACATGGACAAAACCTGCACCCGTGTTTATCCAACCTCTCCGAAACCACTGAAATGGTAGAGATTTTGATTACACATCCCTTTTCGACGGCTTGCGTGCAAGCCGCACGCGAAAAAATAAAAGTCATTTTAATAAAAAAAATAATCAAATTGTAAAGAGGAATTAGATGTCTAAGAAAACAATGAAAACATGGATCACAACCCTACCCAAGGTAGGAATACGCCCGACGATCGACGGTCGCTACGGCGGAGTACGTGAGTCACTCGAAGATCAGGTCATGATGATGGCCCAAGCAGCGGCCGAACATATTAGTTCCAATTTGAAATATCCGAACGGCGAGCCGGTCGAATGCGTTATTGCCGATAGCTGTATCGGTGGAGTGGTAGAAGCCGCCGCCTGTTCCGAAAAGTTTGATCGGGAAAATATTGGACTTTCACTTACTGTCACCCCGTGCTGGTGCTATGGATCTGAAACCATGGATATGGATCCGCTCCGCCCGAAGGCCGTCTGGGGGGTTAATGGCACCGAGCGCCCTGGTGCGGTCTATCTTGCCGCCGTGCTGGCCGGGCATACTCAGAAAGGACTTCCGGCGTTCGGCATTTATGGGCGCGATGTGCAGGATGCAGGCGACCCCTCCATTCCCCCCGATGTCTCCGAGAAAATTCTACGCTTTATCCGAGCCGGTTTAGCGGTCGCGATGATGAAAGGAAAATCCTACCTCTCTATGGGAGGCTGTTCTATGGGAATTGCGGGTTCGATTGTTGATCAGGACTTTTTCGAGGAGTATCTTGGCATGCGGGTCGAGGCCATTGATCTAACCGAGTTTACTCGCCGCATACGCGATGGCATCTTTGATCCTGAAGAATATGAACTGGCTTTGGCCTGGACTAAAGAGAACTGCACGGAAGGGAACGATCCGAACAAGCCGGAAAAAGTCCGTTGCCGCAAGCAACTTGATGATGAATGGGAAACCTCGGTCAAAATGGCCATGATTACCCGCGACCTCATGTACGGAAACGAGCAACTTACCGAGCTAGGCTTCAAGGAGGAAGCACGTGGACATAATGCCATTCTCTCCGGCTTCCAAGGGCAACGCCACTGGACGGATACCTTTGCTAATGGCGATTTCCTCGAAGCGATCTCCAATAGTTCCTTCGACTGGAATGGCTTGCGTATGCCGCGCCTAGTGGCCACGGAAAACGATAGCCTTAACGGGCTACCGATGCTTTTCGCTTACCTACTCACCAATACCGCGCAGGTCTTTGCCGATGTGCGCACCTACTGGAGTCCCGAGGCGATCGAACGCGTTACTGGGTCCCCAGTGGATGGGGTTGCCGCGGGCGGACTCATCCACCTTATTAACTCCGGTTCCGCCGCACTTGATGGCTGTGGGGAACAGTCCAAAGACGGAAATCCATCGATGAAGCCGTTTTGGGAAATCTCCGAGCAAGAAAAGACTCGGTGTTTGGAAGCAACGACTTGGCATCCCTCCATTACGGAATACTTCCCTGGCGGGGGCTGGTCATCAAAGTTTGTGACCCAGGGGAACATGCCCATCACGATGAGCCGCATCAATCTGGTCAAAGGTCTAGGTCCAGTGATGCAAATCGCCGAAGGCTGGACGGTGGAGCTACCCGATGATGTCCATAAAATACTCGATGATCGAACCAATAATACCTGGCCGACCACCTGGTTTTCGCCACGTCTCACCGGTCAAGGGGCCTTCACCGATGTCTATACAGTGATGGCTAAATGGGGAGCGAATCATGGTGCATTCAGCTGTGGACATATCGGGAAAGACCTCATCACGTTGGCCTCCATGCTACGCATACCGGTTTTCATGCATAACGTCGAAGAATCGAATATCTACCGTCCTAGCGCATGGAATTCATTCGGATCCGAAGGGCTTGAAGGGGCCGACTTTCGAGCCTGCCAAGCTTACGGCCCTATTTATGGGTAAGATGTGTGGAAGAAATATTTGATCGTGAGCCTGAGCGCATCGGAGGGAAAACGATTGAGAGATGGGCTTAAGAATCTGAACATCGGTTAAGTTTGGTTTTGGCGCAGGGCTCCTTATTAATGCGGCATCTAAATATATTAACGTATTAAATTGAGGCATAGGCAATATGCCTTGATTTGAAATACTTGCTGATGCGTCCTGGTAGTTTCTGGAGCTTTCGCATAAAGGAAATTAAATTTCGCTTCAGATCTTC
>JAJRRI010000120.1 GCA_024279685.1 Verrucomicrobiota bacterium
CGGGTAATTTCTTCGCCGTTCACGCGGACAATGACTACGCTGGGGTCGGTGGTCAGCGGGTTGGGTTGTATCGGTTGTGTGAAAAGGTCTTCGGTTTGGCTCAGATTAACGGGCTCTGCAGCCGGTTCGATCACGACTTCTTCATCATCGCATCCGGAGAGCATCATGGCAGTGGCTACGGGGAGTATCATTGAAACAGTTTTTTTTGTGAATTTATTAAACATCTCTCTTGATCCTTTCTTCAGGGTTGCTCTAATACACCTCACTTACTGCAAGTGAGCTCAAAGGGAACAATAGTGCCTTTTGCCTTGGCTCTTGTCAACGGTTCGAATGGGCAAAAAGGGATAAATTCAATGCTGGGCCAAGATGTTTTAAAAGATTTTAAATGTACCGGTTGTGGCGATTGCTGTCGTTGGACGGGTTCGGTGTTATTGACCGACCGCGATATCTCGATTTTGGCAAGCCATATGGACGTGTCAGAATCGGCATTTATTGCGGATCATACGCGGTTGGCGCCTAACCGAATTCAGCTGGCGTTACTGGATCAACCGGATGGGAGTTGTTCGTTGCTGAAGGGAGATCGTTGTTCCATCTATGATGCTCGCCCAGAGCAGTGCCGATCTTTTCCGTTTTCCTGGAGTGTTCCGGAAGGGTGTCCTGCGCTGGATGAATTGATGGCCAGCCAGAATAGTATTGAACAAGCTAGGAAGAACGCCTAGCCTCTGTGCGCTTTTTAAACCCATAATGAGGAGAATGACCCATGCCCGAGCTAACAACGATTGATATTCTCAAGATCCTTCCGCACCGCTACCCCTTCTTATTGGTGGATAAAATTGTGGAACTTGATCAGGAGAACGAGCGCATCGTGGGGATCAAAAACATGACCATCAACGAACAGTTCTTCCAAGGGCATTTTCCGGGAAATCCAGTAATGCCAGGTGTGCTCCAGCTCGAAGCTATGGCGCAGGTCGCCGGTGTGCTGCTCAACTCGCGGGAGGGGAACGACGGCAAGGTGGCTTTTTTCATGTCGATCAACAACGCGAAGTTCCGCCGCATGGTGGTCCCAGGCGATCAGCTACGTATTGTGATCGCAGGCGACCGTATCCGCCAGCGCATGGCTTCTGTTAAAGCCAAGGCGTATGTGGACGACGAGCTGGTCAGCGAAGCGGATCTGATGTTTGGCTACGGAGCGTAGTCCATGACCCTCATTCATGAAACCGCCATCATTGGTGACGGCGCGCAAATTGCGGACGGTGTTAAAATCGGCCCCTATTGTACGGTAAGTGCGGAAGCCACCATCGGTAGCGAGACGGAACTGATCTCCCACGTAGTCGTAGCTGGGAATACCACGATTGGCTCGAACTGTACGGTCTCCCCGTTCGCAGTGATCGGCGGCCAGACGCAAGATCTCAAATTCAAAGGCGGACTGCCCGGTGTCACAATCGGGAACAACACCGTAATTCGTGAGTATGTCACCGTCAACGCCGCCACCAACGATGGCGATTTTACGACCGTCGGCGATGACTGCCTACTCATGGCCTATGCCCATATTGCGCACTGTTGCCATATAGGCAATCAGGTTATTATCGCCAATGCCTGTCAGATTGCTGGGCATGTAACGATTGAAGATATGGCTACCATTGAAGGATTGGTCGGAATCGTGCAGTTCCTCCGGGTCGGTAAGTTGGCCTTTGTCGGTGCGATGTCGAAAATTACTAAAGATCTACCGCCCTTCATGATTGGCCACGGCGATCCGATCGAAGTCCGTACGTTTAATCGCGTTGGCCTAGAGCGGCGGGGGGTTGATGAGGCCGGTCGTAAGGCCATTAAAGAGGCCTACCGCATCCTCTATCGCGGGGAACTGACCACGGTGGCCGCGCTGGATAAAATCGAAGCCGAGTTAGAGCTGACAGCGGAGATCAAGCATCTGCTTGAATTCTGCCGCGCCTCTGAAAAGGGCATTGTTCGCTAAGGGTCCCCTGTTTTTACCGTAGATTTTAATATGTCTAAAAAAAATGTTGCCATTGGACGGGAAATCCCCAATATTCCGCGCTTTCCAATAATAAACAACGGGGCGTAGCGCAGCCTGGTAGCGCGGCTGGTTTGGGACCAGTAGGTCGGGAGTTCGAATCTCTCCGCCCCGACCATTTTAAAAGATCAACCTTCGTGGTTGGTCTTTTTTTTGTTCGCGTGCAAAATATTCGGTGATAGGGCTGGGCCTAGGGCGAATCCAACTTGGGGAAAGCGATCTAGATCGTTAACGAAATGGGCGCAACAACCTTCCGCCGAAAAAGAAGAGGGGTCTTCTACCGCTTCCGTGCGCCGGAGATATAGTCCAGTAGGGATTTTCCACGTGCCGAATCGATCTTCTTTAAGATCTTGGCTTCGCGTTCGGCCGAACTCCATTGACCTTGCTTACAGTAGCTGAGCACGAGCATGTATCGGGCATCCGTGAAGGTGGGGTCAACTTTAAGCGCAACAGAGCAGGCCTTGGCGGCCGCGGAATAATTTTTCAGGGCATAGTAAGAAAGGCCCATGTTGTAATGCGCTGTTTTTTGCGTGGGATCGGCGCGAACAGCCTGTTCATACTGTTTCACAGCGGCACTGTATTTTTTGGCGGTATGAAGGTTCAAACCTGCGGCAATTAGACGGGACGCTTTGTCGGGGTTGCTTTGCACGGAAGGGGGGGCATTCGCCATTCCAGAGAGCCGTGCGATGGCCTGTTCGGCCGTCTGCCGTTGAGGGGCATCCGCATCGGCTTTGGCCAGATAGTGCCGGTATGCGTCGAGTGCATCGCTATTATTATGAAGCCATCGGTCATAGATCACAGCAAGGTTATAGCGAGCAGGGGCATAGTCAGGGTAGGTCGAGGCTAGTTTTTTAAGTCGGGCTATGGCGGCGGTACTTTTTCCATTGAGGTGGAGTTCGGCCAACGCGAGTGCATTTTGTCCAGACGGGCTATTGGGATTGGGACGCAAATTTTCGGTAAGCTCTTTTGAAGCGCCTTTCCAATCTTTCTGTTGCATTTGGATGAATCCCATATAGGAACGGGCGGTTGAGTGGGCTGGCTGCTCGTTGAGAATTTTAGTCAACTCGAACTCGGCTTGCTCCAGCTGGCCCACGTGGTAGAGGGCGATACCGAGGTTGAGGTTGGCTCCACTCAGTTCCTGCGCGAGGCGGCAGGATTCCTCAAATTTTTCCACCGCTTGGTCGTATTTTCCAAGGTTCCAAAGGATAAGGCCCAGTTGATTATTGGCTTCGGAGCGTTTTTCAGTGCCGGAGAGTTTGCGCAGAGATTTCTCAAGCTGTCCTTGCGCGCGTACCAGATTGCCGTTTTTCCAGGAGGCCATCGCTTTATTGTATTCTTTTTCGCCGGAACGTTCGCCGCAACCGACAAAAATCACGAGAAGCAGAAAAATCCCACCGATGGCTATGAATGTATTTTTATGTTTCATTTCGCTGAAATCCCTTTGATCCGCACCTTAACTGGATACGGGATGTGTAAAATTCGTGAAAAAAGTCCGATTTTTAGTGTTTACTCCAATTTTTTAGTCTAAATCGGATTCATGAAGATGCACTTTATCCCACCCTTAGATATTTTGAAGCGGAAAGTGCCCCGTGATCGGAAAAAGTTGCATCAGGCTTCCATTTCCTAAGCCTTTTCGGTTCAATGCCGCGAATCAAAGGAGCGGTTGGGTTACGTGGGAATTTGGGCGGACAGTGGGATGGAGTTAGTGTCGATGGCCTTGCTATTGCTATGTTCGGCTTTTTTTTCGGGCACAGAAACCGCGCTGTTCTCTTTGACGCGCGAACAGGTGGAACGGCTACGAGGCCACGGTCACCACATCGAAAAAATACTGACGACACTGGCTGAAAACCCTTCAGGACTCCTCATCGCCATTTTATTTGGCAACATTGTAGTGAATATCCTTTTTTTTAGCCTGAGCGTGGTTGTAGCACTCGATGCGAGCCAATATTTTGGCGATGGAGGAGAAGCTATCGTGGGCGCAGCGACTCTGGGGGCCATTATCTTTGGCGGCGAAATAGTGCCCAAGGCGCTAGGCATCTCCTTCCCCGAACGGGTTGCCCGCCTTAATGCCGGGCTATTGCGCGGTTGGTATCTTCTTATGGGGCCGGTACGGCGTGTGTTAGAAACGCTCACCCGACGGCTGGAACCTGCGGACGTACAGGATAGCCAACTCAACGCCGCCGAATTGAAACTACTGATCGATTCCACCCAGAATGACCCCACTTTTGGCCAACAGGAAAAGGCGATTGTCGAGGACATCGTTAATCTTCCTGAAATTCGGGTGCGTGAGCTGATGGTTCCGCGGGTTGAGCAGCTCTTCCGCCGAGCGGATGCCGCCGCCGCCGAAGCCCTGACGGCGGCCGCCGGGCAAGAAGTTGAGCTTATTCCTATCTACGAAGAGGACGAAGATAACGTGACCGGGGTGGTTGAGGTTCGCGATCTTTTTGTGAATAATGAACCCCTACGCCCGCTGATGGATTTTGCAAAGCCGGTTTCCTTTGTGCCAGAAACCAAACGAGCAGATGAAATGCTCCGCGAGTTTTTAGCCGGGGATGTTCGAATGGTCTGCGTGGTTGATGAATACGGTGGGCTGGCGGGAACGGTTTGCCTTGAAAATTTACTCGAAGAATTGGTCGGCGAATTCAATGTTATGGAGGAGCCTGTTATTGAACGGCTCGATGAAAGTACGTACCGGCTGCCGGGCAGTTTGGCCATTCGCGAATGGCGCACCCTATTTGTGGGATTTCTCCCGGATGAACTGGTGCGTACGCTGGCCCTTGATACGCTGAGCGGCTTAGTGGTTTCATTGCTCAAGTGCATGCCCGAAGTGGGCGATGTAGCTGAAGTTCGTAACCTGCGGTTTACGGTCGAACAGGTACGCTCCAACCGGATCGAATCCGTATTACTTGAACTCTTGATCGACGGAAAAAAGGGGAGCGAATGAGTTTTTCCCCTGTTTTCATTCTACTGTTGGGCTTCCTCTTCTCGGCGCTATTTTCGGGGGTGGAAACCGGTAGTTACATGATCAATCGTATCCGCCTGCGTCAACGTGAATTGGAGCGCCATCGTTCGGCTATCCGACTCTCAAAATTACTGGCCAACCCGCATATTTTTATCTTCACCGTGCTGATCGGAAATAACCTAGCCATCTATTTTCTGTCCAAGGCGGTGACGGGTTTTTATCTCGGCGGCGGTCTTGAAAGCCGACATACATTATTTGGATTCATTCCGTGGAGCGCAGAAATGGCCGCCACACTTACGCTGGTATTCCCGCTCTTCTTTTTTGCAGAAGTTGCCCCGAAAAACCTGTTTAGAAAAAAGGCCGATAAGCTCATGTATCGACTATCGGGTCTTATGCGCCTGATCGTGCTAGTGTTCTATCCCTTCACCTGGCCGTTAAAAAAATTCTTCAACCTCCTCTCCCGTGGGGTAAACGAAGAACCGAGGCGAGAACTGCACCGCCTTTCACCCGACGGCCTTAAAGATTATTTTTCGGCGGGCGCAAAGGAGGGGGTCATTTCTTCCCAGCAAAGCCGCATGGTAGACAACGCCACGTCCATGCACGATGTCCCCGTGCGGATGCTCATGACGCCGATCAAGGCGATCTCCCGACTCCCTGCCGAAGCCACCGTCGCCGATTTTAAGCGGCTTGTGGCACGTCGAAACTCGACGTATGCCTTACTCATGCAAAACCACGCCGTGATAGGGATTGTTTCCATGTTCGCCATCGTTAATCGGAACCTCGGGAACGATGATCTCCTTCGCCCATGCGCGAATGAAGTGCTTGAAATTCAGGAAAACCGAAGCCTCAAATCGACCTTCTACCGGTTGCGCCGCAACTCGCAGCACAGCGCGGTTATTCTGGATGCCCGCGGCCATCCGATCGGTCTTATCCGCCTAGAGGACATCGCCCGCTATATTGCTGGGGAATAGATGTTTCTTTCCGGATTGAGCGTTCGCTGCGGTAGGCTGTCTAACCTTCTAGAAAAGGAGGGTAGCATGAAGACACAAACTACATTTAAGCACTGGATGCACTACTTCCACGACAGCAGTGTCAAGGCGGCGCATCATGCGAGCCATCTGTTGCATGAAGGGAGCTTCTGGGCGATTTTGGCTTTTGCGGTGTTAACTGCCGGACTCATCGCACTGGTTGTTCTTTTTGGTGACAGTTCGGCTCTGCCTGAGTATTACAGAATGCCGATTGCCCCGATCCCGATCTACTGAATGGGAGCATCCGGAAATATTGCGACGGCCATTACGGGCGGTAGAACTTTTCTGGATCGCCGAAGAAGGCTTCGGGGGAAGTTTAAGAATCTGTATGGGTTATAGTGGCCCCTTTTTCTCGAGATCCTTGACGACGCTTTTGATGATGGATTTCATGTTACTTTGGTCGGAGCGGTCGTCGTAGACAATTTTTCGGCCGGTCCAGACGAGCTTTTAGGTCTTAACATCGTAGAGGTTAATTTCGAGTTCGAGGAAACTTTGTACGGTGGCGGTGTTGTAGGAGAGGGTATAGGCGTGGGAGTAGTAGCCGGTGGTGACGGTTTGCTGGCGCTCGGTTGGTCTGAACCGGGTACATAGGTAAGACTTTATAAAGAGCCATGGAGGTGATTCATGGCTTGGAAGGAAGTGTTGATTATGGAAGAGCGAATGAGTTTTGTGCTGCTGGCCGCGAGGTGTCAGTAGAGCTTTAGTTCATTGTGTACGGAGTATGGCACCTTTCCTGACGGGTTTAGAGATCGAGGCCACTTCTACCTCTAGAGGGGCCGCTGAGCGATGCAAAACTAAGGGATCACATCAAAGCGATAATAACGTCGCACAACATTCGTCGCAGACTCATCCACCCACTCCAAGATATTGCTTACACTCTGCGACATCACCACCTCTGACCAAACAGAGGTCGTAGAAAGTTCATCTGTCGACTCCACGCGATAAAGCTGATTTGACGAAACATCAAATGCGCCAAATACCACTCCACTCGTATCCACCGAAATCGAAGGATTCTGCGGTACCTTCACCAAACGCCCACGCCAAGCAAGACCACAAAGAACATTGGTATCTGTACCTACAGAGAGAAGGTAATTCCCCGCAGGGAGGATCGGTTGCCAGATGTGTTCTACATTGTCTACTTGGCTCACACTTTGATCTACAAGCGCCCCTTGCACAAAGCCGCTCGCTTCATAAAACATCAAATCTACATCCGCAAAACCATCCACTACGGGTAAAAACTCTTTAAACTCTGGCGGCTTTGTAGTCGCATTACCGATATCCCTATGCCACGTGGCCACTACACTAAAACGCAATAAAACATAGCCCTCGGGAACCTCAAAAAAATATTGGGAAGGTGCAGCAGCGTTCACCGTAGCCACTTGCCAACCCCGCAAAGCCGCATAGCTATTCGTAGAAGGGGCCACCGCGCCCGCATCCAAGATCAACAGGCTCTCATAAATATTTAACTCACCCGCACCATACCTCGAATCCAGTGGAGATGCCTCCGTGCGACTCCAATCCGCCCACTCCTCCTTCGTTGCCCCAGCCAACAACAACGCTTTAATCCCCTGCGGAGCCGCTGCCGCCTCCAAGCTCGGCGTCGCCGCATGATCCAAAAGCAGTACCGCCGCCGCCGCCACCACAGGAGTCGCATCACTCGTCGTGGATTCCGGCACCACAATATCGGGTTTGCAACGCCCCGCCCCATCAAACAAGGTCTTGCCCGAACTATGATTCCCATCCGTTCGTCCCACCGCAATGCTATGATAGCCCGAAGCCAACAGAACAGGAATCGCTCCCGCAGAATTGCCCAGCCCCACCACACAGGTAAAGCCATCTCGATCAATCGCATAATCCAAACGTCGCAAGAGATCCACTGAGCTCGAAGAACCTCCAACCCAACTATGACTCTGACCGTCAGCCTCTTCAACCTTCGGAGCCCGCTTGTCCAAGTAAGGCAACCTCGGAGCAAGAAAACCCATACCTGTGTAATCCGCCACCGAATAGACGCCCACCTCCGTAATACCCTTGGCCATGCTCGTTATGGAGCCATAATATTTTCGCCCCACCGACGTGGCATGAGGCGAAAAAGACAACGCCATATTTGTATCGCTCAAATTCGTAAACGTAATATTCGAAAACTCCGAGATGTTCGTATCTGGCATATAAGTAGTCGAGGCCTCCACCTGCACAACCGAAATCCCCGCTCCAGAAGGCGTCTCAATCCCCCACTCCGCCGCTAAATGCACAAACCCCACATCATCCAAAGTCCCCGCACGCCCCAAATTAAGAAGCCCAAAGAAACTAACCATTAAAAAATAAACCCATCTCCTCATAAATAGGAAGATACCCAAATTTTAAAAAAAAGACAGGCCAAACTTTTAAAAATAAACGGTTCTACGTAGATTTTTATGGTGAGAGCTCCAGCTTTCCGCAGAAGAACAAGATGCTCACGCGATAGGTTCTTAAAAAAGTGGGCTGGCCAACGCCCATGCAAGGGGGCTATCTTCCAGCAGTTATGAAGGTGACCTTGGCCATACTGGTTCTATTCCATGCCGCGACCGTTCATGCGTTGGATACCGCCGCGCTGGTGGACGGTTCCGCGCTAGAATTGCTAGGAGAAAAGGGGGCAGCCAATGAATCTTAGAAAACCTCACCATTCCCTGTTTCAATTCGTCAGCTAAAACCCTTTTTTTAAAATTAATTACCTGATATTTTTTTTCATTTGCCTTATCCGCCTAGAGGACATCGCCCGCTACATTGCTGGGGAATAGGTTTTTATGGCTCGATTGGGCCTGCTTGTAGCAGGCCTCTTTTTTCGAGATCCTTGAGAATGCCATGGATAATGGATTTCATGTTGGTTTGATCGGAGCAGTCGTCGTAGACGACTTCCCGTCCGGTCCAGACGAGCTTTTTGGTCTTAACGTCATAGAGGTTCGTTTCGAGTTCGAACTCAAGGAAGCTCTGCACGGTAGCGGTGGTGTAGGAAAGGGCATAGGAGTAGTAGCCATAATAACTGTCGTAGTGCGATGGGTAGTAGCCGGTGGTGACCATTTGCTGCCGCTCCGTTTCGGAGAGCTTGCGCGTGACGATAACGGAGTCGTATCCTTTTTCCTGTAGCGCAGCTACGAGGGCCGTTTCGGAAGCGGTATCGATTTTTTGAGTGAGGGCGTGTAGCGAGTCTGCGTCGACTCCGGCTTCGCGGAGGTGCTCGACGAAGAGCGCCTCGTATTGTCGGCAAAGGCTGTCGCTCTCGGCCACACCGAGCACCATTGTTTTTCCGATGGGGCGTCCTTCGAATTCGGGATCCATCCAGGAGCTGATCCGTGAGGTGGTGCAGGAGGCGAGTAGGCCGATGGCGATAAGGGATAGGCAGATTTGTTTCATGGGGAGTAGGTTCCTTTTATATTTCAGTCACCTTATTTGAATGTTCAGCATGGTGCAACTGATCTTTATCGTCTCCTTTTTTAAAAACCAGCGGTGAAAATAAGTGACTCAGATGCCGAGGGGCGTAGATTCGCGTCTTACCGCTAGGGGTGTCTATGGCTCGTGCCAAGACTGAGACAAACCCTTCGAACCTGTTCGGATAATGCCGGCGTAGGGAAGCGCTTTTCTGCTTTCATTCTCCCGCATTTTTAAGATACATGAAGAAAGATACGGAGAGAAGCAACATGATCCAGGAAAAACACGCCTACGACGACTACGGAACTCACTATCCCAATTCACGCAAGGTCTATGTGACAGGAAGTCGCCCTGATATCCGCGTTCCGCTGCGCGAAATACGGATGTCTGACACTCTAAAGTCTGATGGAACTACGGAAGAAAATCTACCCGTCGTGGTCTACGACACGAGCGGTCCGATGATGGATCCACAGTATGAGTTAGATCTCGAAAAAGGATTGCCTGCACTCCGCGCCTCGTGGATCGACGAGCGTGCCGATACCGAAAGCTATGAATCGCGCGGGTTTCAAGCGGGCGACGACGGGGAAGGACAGGACACCAATCGTATTCCATTCCAAGGGAAGACTCGCCAAGTTCGCCGTGCCGCACCCGGAAAAAATGTTTCGCAAATGCACTATGCCCGCCAAGGGATCATCACCCCAGAAATGGAATTCATTGCCATCCGCGAAAATCTCGGTCGGCAGGAGGCCTTTAAGAAAGTTCATTGCAAATCGGAACACGAAATAGGTCTGCTCACTCATGCGCAGACCGCGGGCATGCGCCACCTAAATCATCAGCATCCAGGTCAATCCTGGGGCGCGAATATTCCCGAATTTGTAACGCCTGAATTTGTCCGTAAGGAAGTCGCCGAAGGCCGCGCCATTATTCCCTGCAACATTAATCACCCTGAGCTTGAGCCCATGATCATTGGGCGTAACTTCCTCGTAAAGATTAACGGCAACATTGGTAACTCCGCGCTATCGTCGAGCATCGGCGAAGAGGTGGAAAAGGTACAGTGGGCGACGCTGCGGGGTTCTGACACGATTATGGATCTTTCGACGGGCGAAAATATTCATGACACTCGCGAGTGGAATATCCGCAACTGCCCAGTCCCAATAGGCACCGTCCCAATCTATCAGGCCTTGATGAAAGTCGGCGATAAGCCGGAAGATCTGACATGGGATATCTTCCGTGAAACGCTCATCGAACAGGCCGAACAAGGGGTCGATTATTTCACGATTCACTCCGGTGTTCGGCTGCGCTATGTTCCGATGACGGCGCAACGCACCTGCGGAATTGTCAGTCGTGGTGGATCAATCATGGCCAAATGGTGTGTTTCACATCACGAGGAAAGTTTCCTGTTCACTCATTTCGAGGAGATCTGTGAAATTTGTAAGCAGTACGATGTTGCTCTCTCGCTGGGCGACGGCATGCGCCCCGGCGCAATTGCCGATGCCAACGACGAAGCCCAGCTCGGCGAACTCGAAACACTGGGCGAGCAAACGCTGATTGCGTGGAAGCATGATGTTCAAGTTATGATCGAAGGCCCAGGCCACGTGCCGTTGCAAGGCATTAAAGAAAACATGGAATGGGAACTCGAGGCGTGCCACGAGGCACCGTTCTACACCCTCGGGCCATTAACCACCGATATTGCTCCCGGCTACGACCATATTACCAGCGGGATCGGTGCGGCGAATATTGGATGGTATGGTTGCGCTATGCTCTGTTACGTCACACCGAAGGAGCACCTCGGTTTGCCGAATAAGGATGACGTAAAGCAGGGGGTGATCACCTATAAGATTGCGGCCCATGCCGCTGACCTTGCCAAAGGGTTTCCGGGCGCACAGGTACGTGATAATGCCCTAAGCAAGGCGCGCTTTGAATTCCGTTGGGCGGATCAGTTCAATCTGTCGCTCGATCCGGAAACGGCGATTGCTTACCATGATGCCACGCTGCCGGAGGAAGATGCAAAAACTTCGCACTTCTGCAGTATGTGCGGACCGAAATTCTGCTCGATGCGGATCTCCGAAGATGTCCGCCAATATGCCGCCGAACAGGGGCTGACGGAAGACGAGGTGGTTATTCAAGGAATGAAGGAAAAGTCGCGCGAATTTTCCGACCAGGATGCCGAGCTGTATTCATAAACTCGGCTTTCGGAAAAATGCAAAAGGAGGCTTGGCTTCCTTTTGCATTTTTATTTTATGGAGTTCTAATCGGTCAGAAGGAATTGGTTTAAGAGGATCTGTAGGCGAAGGGCTTGATTCTTGTGTTGAGATGAGATTTAGCTTTCTTCTAGATTCTGCATAGCCAATCGGATTGAAAAACCCTAGGTTCATTGGATTATATTACCTGGGTAACAGAGCGAGTGATGCCTGTTTAGATTAATTATAAGGAGTTCGGAAAATGATTAAAAAGGGAAATACCTATGTTGTGATGGGTCTGCTTAATACCGATTCAATTGCCTATGCCACGGGCAGGCTGATCGAGGAGATGGGCGGCAACGTGATCTGGACGGCGCAGAATGAGCGCATGAAGAAAATCTTTTTTGACCGGGGCTGCAAGGATCTCTCTGCAGAAGAGAAAGCCGCCATGAGCTTTAAGTATTGCGATGTGACGATCGATTCGGAAGTCGAAGCACTTTTTGAAGCCGTGGGAGAAATTGACGGCGTACTCCATTCTATCGGTTATGCCAACCCTAAGACGTGTCTCGGCGCTGAGGAAATGTACACCCCCGCCTCGCAAGATGTGCTTACCGGGTTCCATATCAGCGCGGCTTCATTGGCCACCGTCGCACATTTTGCGGGGGCGAAAATGAAGGAAGGAGGTTCTATCGTAACTCTCTCTTTCGAAGGGTCGCGTCCGTTTCCGTATTACAACTGGATGGGAGTTAACAAAGCCGCGCTCGAGGCGCTGGTGAAAGCATTGGCTCGTAACATGGGAAAGGATTATATTCGCGTCAACGCCGTCTCTGCAGGCCCACTAACAACCAAGGCGGCCTCTTCCATCCCATCCTTCAATCTGCTCGCCAGCACGTGGGATGAAATTAGCCCGCTTCCATGGGATACCCTTAAAGATAAGATCGAAGTAGCGAATGCCTGTGTGTTCCTCCTCGGGGAATACTCCAAGAAGATTACAGGGCAAACCTTGTTCGTGGATGGCGGAGCTAACTTTATCGGCGGCCGGCTGATGGATTTTGAGAAACCACAGAAATAAAAAAATGGACGGTTGAAATGTGAGGCGCGATGCTTTTTTGCGGCTCATATTTTACGTATGAGGAGTTTGTCATGGGATTAAGTGTAGGCATCGTTGGGCTTCCGAATGTTGGGAAATCCACTATTTTTAATGCGCTAACGCGCGAGCAGAACGCCGAGAGCGCGAACTATCCATTTTGTACCATTGAGCCGAACAAGGCCGTCGTTCCGGTACCGGATCCACGCCTAGATAAGTTGGCAGAACTCGCCGGTTCAAAGAAAATCCTTCCCGCCACCGTCGATTTTGTCGATATCGCCGGTCTAGTGAAGGGCGCAAGCCAAGGCGAAGGATTGGGCAATAAATTCCTCACCAATATTCGCGAAACCGATGCTCTTCTTCAAGTAGTTCGGTGTTTTGCCGACGACAATGTGGTGCACGTTGATGGGTCGGTTGATCCCCTCCGCGACATTGAAGTGATCGAAACCGAGCTGATTATCGCTGACTTTCAGATGATGGAAAATCGCGCAGCCCGCGTAAAGAAACAGGCGCGTACGGATAAGGCCGTGGCCGCTATGCTACCCACCTTCGAAAAGCTACTTGATCACCTCGGTTCTGGAAAGATGGCCGTCGATTTTGAAGATCAAGATACCGAGATAGGGCGGGAAATTTTCAAAGAATCGCAGTTCTTGACCGACAAGAAGATGATCTACTGCTGCAACGTCGATGAAGATGGCCTGCTTGAAGATAACGACCTCGTTAAGATCGTTAAATCCTATGCTGCCGAGCGCGGTGCGGACGTAGTCAAAATTTGCGCCAAGATGGAGGAAGATCTTAACGGCATGTCCGACGCCGAACGCAATGAATTTCTACAGGAGTACGGCGTGAAGGAGAGCGGGCTCGACCAGATTATTCACACCGGCTACCACACGCTCGGCCTTATTAGCTATCTGACGCAGGGGCCGAAGGAGACACGGGCGTGGACGATTCATGAAGGCGATACCGCGCCACAGGCCGCCGGTGTGATCCACTCTGATTTTGAGCGTGGTTTCATTCGCGCGCAAGTCATGGCCTATACCGACTTTATTGAAAAGGGAGGCGAAGCCGGTTGCCGCGAAGCGGGGCTGCTGCGGACCGAGGGGAAGGAATATATTGTTAAAGATGGCGATGTAATCGAATTTCTCTTCAACGTATAATCAAAGCCCTTCTTTTTTAGGGAAGGGCTTTTTCTTTTTGGCTTACAGCTCGATGCAGAAATATTCGACCGCATTGTTATAACAAATATTTTCGATCATCTGACCTAAGAGCTCCATGTCGGCAGGGATCTCTCCCTGCTCAACTTCGGTGCCGATGAGGTTACAGAGAATGCGGCGAAAGTATTCATGACGAGGATAGGAAAGAAAACTCCGCGAATCGGTCAGCATGCCGATAAAACGACTGATCAAACCCAGGTTCGAAAGCGCATTCATCTGCTTCTCCATGCCGTCCTTCTGGTCGAGGAACCACCAGCCGGAACCAAACTGAATTTTACCCGGAACCGATCCGTCCTGATAGTTTCCAATTAGAGTGGCGAACAGCTCATTATCGGCGGGGTTGATGTTGTAGAGAATCGTCTTTGCTAATTGGTTGGAGGAATCGAGCCGATCGAGCAACTGAATCAACCCCGGCCCTTGATGGTAGTCGGCGATGGAATCAAATCCGGTATCGGGACCTAGTATTTCAAACTGCCGACTGTTGTTGTTACGGAACACGCCGACGTGAAACTGCTGTGACCATTTTCGCGCATGATTTAGTTTTCCAACGCCATAAAGGAACGCCGCTTGAAACTGGTCGCTCTCCGCTAATGAGGGCGTTCCTCCAGCGATTACTTTACAAAAAATAGCATCTAGTTGGGCTGAATTCGCTTCAGCATCCGGCACGTAGGCCACACCGTGGTCCGACAGTCGGCAACCGACTGAGTGGAAATATTCATGCCGTAAGTCAACCGCTTCCATCAAGGAGGTGAAATCATGGATCGAAACTCCCGAGACTTCCGTTAGCGTATTGATATATTTTTTGTAGGCTATGGGATCCGTTAGATTCATGGCCTTGTCCGGCCGGAATGTGGGAAGTACTTTGATTTCGAATCCTTCCGTTTTCAGCTGTTTATGCCAACGGAGATCATCCACCGGATCATCGGTGGTGCAGACTAGTTTGACGTTCATTTTACGCATGAGGTTGCGTGCGGAATAGGCTGGAGTCTGCAGTTTGGCGGTACATTCGTCGTAGATTTTGTCGGCTGTTTTTGGGCTGAGCAAGGTGTCGATATCGAAGTAACGTTGTAATTCCAGATGCGTCCAGTGATAGAGTGGATTTCGGAGAGTCTGCGGCACGGTTTCTGCCCATTTCTGGAACTTTTCGCGCCAAGAGCTATCTCCTGTTATGAACTCTTCGGCCACGCCGTTGGTGCGCATGGCGCGCCATTTGTAGTGGTCGCCACCCAACCAAATTTCGCCGAGATTGTCATACTGTTTATCTTCCGCAATCTCCTGGGGGGAGAGGTGGCAGTGATAGTCGTAGATCGGCATCTTCTCCGCGTGGTTATGATAGAGGTATTGCGCGGTTTCGGTCTGAAGAATAAAGTGTTCGTCCATGAATTTTTTCATCGTTGCTCGCTTTCCTTTTTGAGGATAAAAAAGTATAGAAAATTTGGGTTTTCAGCCTTATATTTTTTTGAGTTGCATGGTTTGTGCCGGAGGCCAAAGAGTATATAGGTGATGATCCTCGGGGAGGTAATCATTTTCTTCATTCTAGGTTATCCGATCCAAAAAATGGTCATGTATTATTCATGCTCCATGATGGAACCTATTTTATTTTCTTTGAATTTATTGCGATACGCCCAAAGACCAAGAGCTGGATTGCTGATGTAAAAAATTTCTTCGCCATCGGGGAGTGTATTAAAACCATCCTTGAGCGTTTTAGGATTATAGCGGTCGGCCATTTTTTCGTACGGCACAGCCTCGAAGCCGACGGAGCGAACTTCGTCGAGGGTCATGTTTTCGCCGGGACAGTAGGTTATCTTAAAGCGACCTTCGGAAGAGCCGTGGATCAAGTGAGCTGCCGCTCCGAGGTTGTTACGGAGTTCTTCGTCGGTGTCCACGGCTTTGAGTGTGGCTGGCGTCCCGTAATAGCCAAATTTTCGGATCATTTTGTCGATCGTTGGATCCTCACCAAATTCTTTAAGTGCCGGTGCGAGCACGATCAGTTCACCGTCGTCGGCAATGGCCATGCGCGTGCGGTAGACCGCCTTGTTGCCGAGCCATGTGCTTTGGAACTCGTGCGGATCGAGATAAACGACGACTTTTTTTGGCTCGCGGTCGAGCAGAGTAATGTTGACCGCACGGGCCAGCTTGCAGGCCTCTTCAAAAACGGCAACGTCTTCTCTAGCATAAAATCCGCGCATGTGCATTTCGCCAGAGTCATAATCCTGTTCCATTACCGTCAAAATATAGGTGATCGGAAGTTCTGAGAGATAGGTTTCAACCGCGTGGTTGAAAAGCCTACGTACTGGAGTATCGGTCTGACCTAGAATGTTTTCGATACCGGCCACTGCACCGAGAAAGTGAGACTTATTAATGATGTCGGAACCGCCTGCGCCGACGACCACATTTTTGGTGTAGTTCGCCATCCCGACCACCTCGTGGGGAACCACTTGGCCGATGGACAGAATTAAGTCATAGTCATTGAATAAAATTTTATTTACTTCCACGCCGACGGTGTAGTCTACCTTGCCGCCGGAAAGTTCAGAAAGTAGTTCTCCATCGATCAACCCTTTTTGGACCACCTCGTTGCGCCAGTCGTGAATCTTAAAGGCATCAAGCGGAATCAAGTCGCCGAACATCATGCGCAGTTGCGCTTCCGTCATCGGGTTATGAGTTCCGAGAGTGGGCAGAATATCCACGTGCGCACCTTCGGCGGTTAGTTTCTCGTAAACCATCGTCGTGATCGGCCCAGCCATGGAGTTTAGGCGTGTGTGATCCGGGGGTAAAATGAGCACTTTCTTCAGGGATCGACCGTCGTGTCCCAGCGTTTGTAAAACTAATTCATGCAACTCATCTTGCTGAATCGAAAGAGTATTTCCAAATTTACGGATCATTATGTCCCTTATTGTAGATGAGGCATTTAGCCTCATTGCGCCCGCTCTAGCGCAATGAAGCGAGAAGGCTCAGCTACACAATATAGGTGGATGCAGACGTGTCGCCGCCACGACCGGTCCAGTTGGTATGGAAAAACTCACCCCGTGGTTTATCTAAGCGTTCATAGGTATGGGCCCCAAAATAGTCGCGCTGTGCTTGGAGCAGGTTGGCGGGAAGGCGAGCGGTACGGTAGCCATCATAGTACGCCAACGCCGCGCTGATGGCAGGCATCGGGATGCCGAGTTCCACGGACTTCATCACCACCCGTCGCCATGCGGCTTGTGCCGTTTCGACGGCGTCCTTGAAGAACGGATCTAGCAAGAGGTTGACCAAGTCAGGGTTGGTATCGAACGCTTCCTTGATCTTTCCGAGACAGGCCGATCGGATGATGCATCCGCCGCGCCACATGAGTGCGATTCCGCCATTAGTGAGTTCCCATTCATGTTCTTCGGCGGCGGCACGCATGAGCTGGTAGCCTTGCGCATAGGAGACGATTTTAGAAGCATAGAGAGCTTGTTTAAGGTCGTTGATTAGTTCAACGGAGTCTCCGGTAAACGATACGTTCGGGCCGGAGAGTACCTTGGATGCTTCGACGCGCTCATCCTTCAATGCGGAGAGACAACGGGCAAAGACGGCTTCGCCGATGAGTGTTAATGGCTGGCCGAGGTCGAGCGCCGAAACGGTCGTCCATTTTCCGGTGCCTTTTTGTCCGGCGGTGTCCAGAATCTGGTCGATGACCGCTTCGCCCTCGTCGGTTTTATAGCCGAGGATATCGCGCGTGATTTCAATGAGGTAGGAGTCGAGTTCTCCCTCGTTCCACTCCTTGAGCACATCGTGCATTTGTTCGTTAGAAAGGCCTAAACCCTCCTTCATCATCTGGTAGGTTTCGCAGATCATCTGCATATCGCCATATTCAATTCCATTGTGGACCATCTTAACGAAGTGGCCGGCGCCGTTCTCGCCAACCCATTCGCAACAGGGTTCGCCGGCGGTAGTTTGGGCGGAAATTTTTTGGAAAATGGGTTTCACAGAGTCCCAGGCCTTGGGCGACCCGCCCGGCATGATGGAGGGGCCGAGCAGGGCCCCTTCTTCGCCTCCAGAAACGCCCGTACCGACGAAGAGCATTCCTTTGCTTTCGAGATATTCGGTGCGACGAATGGTGTCGGGATAGTGGCTGTTTCCGCCATCGATGATGATGTCGCCTTCTTCAAGAAAGGGGAGAACTTGTTCAATAAATGCATCCACTGGCTCGCCGGCCTTCACAAGCATCATAACCTTACGTGGGCGTTCGAGGCTGGCGCAAAGTTCTTCGATATTTTGGCATCCGATAAAGTTTTTTCCTTTTCCGCGTCCCTCCATAAAGGCATCGACTTTCGCCACGGTACGGTTGAATACCGCTACTGTGAATCCTTTGCTCTCCATATTGAGAACCAGGTTCTCGCCCATCACTGCTAATCCGATTAATCCAATATCTGCTTTCATTTTCTCTCCTTTAAAAAGTGTTTAACGTTTAACTCGTGCATTGCCTTCCCAGATGCTCCAAAGTTGTTCTTCGTCGGTAGGCTGTCCATAATCGGTCAGCATGGTGGCGGCCAGCGCGCCGCTGGCCCAGCCAAAGCGGGTGCATTTCTTAGCATCCCAGTCTTTAAGGATTCCGTAAAGCAAACCTCCGACAAAACCATCGCCGCCGCCAATGCGGTCGAGTACACCGATTTCACGAGGTTTGATAACCTCCCAATCGGTGCCGTCGGTCACTAGAGCGCCCCACAGATGAGTGTTTGCAGCAACGACTTCGCGGAGCGTGGTTCCAAAGTAGGTGGCGTTAGGATAGGCTGCTTGCACTCGGCCAATCATCTCCTTGAAGCCGTCAATCTTTTCATCGAGCCCTTGGCCTCCGGCTGCTGGCCCCTGGATGTCCAGACAGAGTTGAAAATCCTCTTCATTGCCGATGAGGATATCACTGAGGGATGCAATTTCGGAAAAGGTTCTAGCTAATTCTTTTTCCCGTCCTTTCCAGAAGCTGGCGCGGTGATTGAGGTCGAACGAAATTCGCGAACCTTGTTTTTTTGCCGCACGGGCGATATCCAAACAAAATTGGCTCGTTTTAGGAGAGAGTGCCGCGATCAGACCAGAAAGATGTACGATCTCCGCGCCTTCCTCGCCGAAAATTCGATCGAGATCAACATCGTCCGCGCAAAGCTCTCGCCCTATTTCACCGGCCCGGTCGTTTTGAACGCGTGGGCCCCGCGCACCCCATCCGCTATCGGCCATATTGATTTGGTGGCGATAGCCCCAGGGGTCGGTTTGTTCAAATTCGGGGCCTTCAAAATCCATTCGGCGGCTTCCGAGATTATTTTTGATGAGGTGCGAAATAGGACTGTCTTTAACAAAAGTAGTGAGTACTTTGACCGGTAGACCTAGATATGAAGCAATGCTAGCCACATTGCTTTCGGCGCTGGTGGCCTGCATTTTGAACGTGTCGCTGGTGTGGAAGGGTTGTGAGTTTATAGGCGTTAGCCGAACCCCCATGCTAGTAGCAACCAATAGGGAATATTTTTTCGGGATAATTTCAGTCATTTTTAAACTCCGGTGTAGCTTGAAAATCCGCCATCGACTGGAATTACCACTCCGGTGACAAAAGCCGCTGCATCTGATATTAATGCGGCATCTAAATATATTAACGTATTAAATTGAGGCATAGGCAATATGCCTTGATTTGAAATACTTGCTGATGCGTCCTGGTAGTTTCTGGAGCTTTCGCATAAAGGAAATTAAATTTCGCTTCAGATCTTC
>JAJRRI010000121.1 GCA_024279685.1 Verrucomicrobiota bacterium
CAGGAAGAATCTCTCCGTTTTCCACTCTTGACATCTGTAACGCCCTCCATATAGTTCGAAACAGCATACCTACCAAGCCTCTGCCTCGCATGCTCAATTCTGGTGGGTCTTTTTTTGCCCAGAGGGCGTGGTGATGAAATATACCAAAGCCGCCAAAACCTTCGAAGAACAGGCCGACCTACTGCTGGCACGTGGGATGGTGTCCGAGCGCGACCTGCTGATTGCCCGCCTGAGCGAAGTCAACTATTACCGCCTCAGCGCCTACTGGTATCCGTTCAGAAATCCCAGTAGCGATCACCTCCAACCCGGCACTTCGTTTGAGACCGTGTGGGATCGATATATCTTCGATCGGCAACTGCGGGTTTTGGTGATGGATGCCATTGAACGGGCGGAAGTATCCATCCGCACAAGGCTGGTAAATCGCTTCTGCCTGCAGTATGGAGCATTTGGTCATGTGGATCGTAAGAACCTCCCCAATCTCTCCGTAGACGACCACCGCAGGTTCATGGGCAAGATCCGGAACGAAGAGTCCCGCAGCAAGGAAGCCTTCGTTAAACACTTCCACGGCAAATACACCTCGGAAACCGACCTCCCGCTTTGGATTGCGGCTGAGCTGATGGATTTCGGCACCCTATTTACCCTCTACCGCGGCGTCGACGCCTCGATTAAACAAGATGTAGCTGCGGCCTATGGCACCAGCGACCGCGTACTCAAATCGTGGCTGAACAGCCTGAACACCGTCCGCAACATATGCGCCCCCCACGCGCGACTTTGGAACCGAACCTTCGGCACACCCATTATGATTCCGCGGAAAAACAAACACCCGGAATGGCATGAGCCTGTTGACATTACCTCCGCCGACCGAAAAACCTTCGCCATCCTATCCGTTTTGCGCCACCTGATCCGGCACGTTGCGCCGCAAAGTCGCTGGCCGGATCGGCTGACCCATCTATTGGAAGTTAAACTTCCACAGATTCCCATCGCACAAATGGGATTCCCCAACGACTGGGAAAATAGCCCCATTTGGAGGAACAACGCATGAGCAGCGAACGCTACCCAGCAAATTTATCCGTAACCGACAGCGATCTAGATTTTGACGAGTTGGAAACCCTGCTAAACGAATCTGAAGAGTACGGCTATTCAACATATCACAGCACCTTATCCAAGGCTGCGCGCGAGGCAATCGAAACAGGGAACCCCGCCAAAGGAAAAGGACTGTGGCTTTTGGCCGATGCCTGCTCCATGATGCTAAAGCCAAGCAGTATTCATAAACCTTTCGAGCCGTTTGCCGTTATGGGGAATAGAAGGAGTTCAATTCCAGAGGGTTTCAGCGCCGAAGACCTCGAATTCTTCGAAGCAATTATCGGCAAAGTTGATAACGACAGACTAAACGCGCGGCTTGCGGATATTCTATGGCTACTTGGAAGCCCCCGAAAGGTAGAACATGCGCTGGCATCCATCGAGTATTATAGCCATTTTTCCCTCGATCATGACAGTCTACTTCGGGATGGGCGGGAAGGTATCGAGCGAGCCATTCGCCTCGCCCTTATGCTGAGGGAATCGGCAGCCGACAAATTGAATTTTATTCGCACGTCCCTTTTGAATGCATTTAACGCCGCCAAGTTCGATGAGAACTGCCGCGCATTGTGGCTGGCAGAACTTCTGGAATATATTTCACTAGAGGATGCCGACCAACAGGCCATCGCGGAAAAGCTAGAGCAATTTGCAAATGACGCTATAGCAAACGAGGATTACTATAGGGCTCGCCACTTTTTCGAAGGTGCGGTTACATGTAATGGTATCCTGAAAAATGAAAAACATGTTTATGAACTGAACGTAGAAATTGCCGAGACGTGGGTTGCTGAGGCCGAAATCCGCGCGATGGACAGCAACATGGTTGCCGGTAATTTTTATGAAAATGCAATCAAAGAGCTTCGCAAGATTCCGAATGCGCACAGACCCCCGTTCGGAATCGATGAGCGCATAGCGGAGCTACATAAGAAGATGAATCATTCCAACCAGTTGGCGCTGGGCGAAATGGAAATGATCGAAACTCCTGGTGTCGACATCGGAGAATGTGTTGAAAACAGCCAAAAGCAAGTTTCAGGAAAATCGCTCCACAAAGCGCTTATTGCACTTGCCAAAATCCACTCTGGGGCAAGTGTGGAAAGAATCCGCCAATCCGCCGAAAAGGGTATGCAGCACTCTGTACTAAGGTATTTATGTACCGCAACACATTTGACGCGAGATGGGCGTGTAGCGGGAAGGTCAGCCGGACTCGACTTAGGTGATCCACAAGGAGAAGAGTCCCAACAAATCCTACGGGAAGACATGCTAAGGAACTTGAGTATCCATGTGGAGCTGGCCACTCAGGCAACCATTTTACCCGCCCTGCACCAAATTAATCTGGAGCATCGGATTACCGAGCAGGTCATACTTCAGTTTTGCAATGCCTCCAGACTCATCCCATTTGGCCGAGCAACTCTTTGGGCAAAGGGACTGTATCATGGTTTTGAAATGGACTTTACCCTCCCAACACACCTCCTGATTCCACAGCTCGAACACCTCGTACGAGTGCAGTTGAAACAAGCTGACATCAAGACGAGCACGCTCAACGCACAGGGTACCGAAACAGAAAACGGATTGAGTACCCTATTGGACACCCCTGAAGCGAAAGATGTTCTAGGGGAAGACCTCCACTTTGAACTACTCGCACTGCTAACAGATCCACTTGGTGCCAACCTTCGCAATGAAATGGCGCATGGGCTACTCGAAGCTGACAGCGCGAACTCCCTCCAAGGAGTCTATGTCTGGTGGATATGCTTAAAACTACTCATCCACTCTATTTCTTGGAAGGAGCCTGAAAAACAAGAAAACGAGCAGACCGAGACCGCTTCCAACCCTAGTGTACCCTCGGAAACCGAAAAGCAACCAGCAACAGAGGAGCAAGGCACATGATAGAGGATGTTCCTCCCATTTGGTATCCGTACGAAGCGTTTTATATTGAGGCGATGTTTTTCCTGACGGGGTCGGCAATGGCTTCCGCCGACCGGCTGGAACGGGTCATTGCACGGATGGAGGCTGGTGACGAAACCGTCGATGCCGATGGTGCGCTCAATGCCCTCCAAAATATTCTGCAGCAGGCCGGAGCCCTCTCCAGATACTTCTGGCCGACGGGAGCCGCCTATCACGATCGAGGTCAATATCTACGCGAACAATTCCAACTAAAGGACAACAGCCCGTTGAAAACACAAGTGATGCGAAACCGGATGGAACATTTCGACGAAAAGCTCGACGACTACCTAAAAGATCCTGTGGCTGGAAACATTATTCCCAGCTACTTTGGATTCGAGCCACCTAACAATATAGTTCCCCACCATATCTTCAGGGCGTACTACAGCGATACAGGCACATTCGAAATCCTTGGCATGAAAATCTAAATGCAACCACTGGTTGAATCAATCCGACAAATCCACAACCAACTTGTTGAATGCGTAGATAACGGGATGCGGTTTGCCAGCAGCAAAAAACAAGCACCCACAACGGAGAGCTGATTTATGAAAGAGCGAAACGAAAACAGGCCCGGCTACAAGGAGACCAAAGGCGGGTGGATTCCCAATAAATGGGACAATTCAAAATTGGGAACATTGTGTGAAAAAATTACAGATAGCACGCACAAGGAAAAAGGGTCCGTCTGAAGTAACCCCAGTTTAATGAACACCCGTCCGGGGGTTAACTTTCGTTTAATTCATAGGTGAAAGGCGTTTGATCGTTCAAGCTCTAAACCATAATCCAACGGCCTCGAGTACCTCTTCAGCCCTCTCCGCAATAAGTAAAATCTGAGATTCCCATTGATAGATGTTGTGCCTATGCTCTGGCACATATTTAGCAACTCCAAGGAAACGATTATGGAATCACTCGAAGGAAAGAAAGCCCCGGCGTTTACGCTGGAGGGTAGCGATGGGAAAAAACATTCGATCAAGGACTATGCTGGCAAGAAAGTGGTGATCTATTTCTACCCGCGCGACAATACCCCCGGTTGCACCAAAGAGTCGTGCGGCTTTCGCGATCTGAACCAGGATCTGGCCGATCTAAACACGGTCGTACTGGGTGTGAGCAAGGATAGCCTCGCCTCCCACGACAAGTTTATTGAAAAGTTCAACCTACCGTTTGTCCTGCTCTCTGACCCTGATAAAAAGATGATGGAAGCCTACCATGCCTTCGGCGAAAAGGTGCTCTATGGAAAAATCTCGCTCGGCACGATTCGCTCCACGGTCATCATTGACGAAAAAGGCACGATCATTAAACACTGGCGCAAGGTGCCCAAAGCCGAAGCCCACCCTGCCCGCGTGCTTGAGGTGTTGAAAAGCTTGTAGAATTTTAGCGAAGCATGTAGCCGAGTTGCACCACAACGAAGCTAGAAGCATCGTCTACATTATATAAAAAACGCCGCCGGAATCCGGCGGCGTTTTTTAGTTCAGGATGATGCGCAAATTAGAGCGCTTTCATTCCATCCATCGCGGCGCGCAGTTCTTCGCCGATGATCTCGACGTCGTGGTAGCGAATTTCCGCATTCACCTCGACGAGAGTTTTGTTATCCACCGCGTTGTCGCCCAACGATAATCCTTTGCCGATGACATCGGTATCCACCGTCGCCATGAAGTCAGCCAGCAGTGGAACCGCGGCGTGCGAGAACAGATAGCACCCGTATTCGGCGGTGTCGGAAATGATACTATTCATTTCGAACAGCTTCTTCCGAGCGATCGTGTTAGCGATCAACGGGGTTTCGTGCAACGACTCGTAGTAGGCCGATTCCGGCTCGATACCGACTTCAACCATCGCTTCAAAGGCCAGCTCAACGCCGGCTTTAACCATCGCCACCATCAGAATTCCGTGGTCGTAATATTCCTGTTCGCTGATTGCATCCGCCGTCGGCGCGGTTTTTTCGAACGAGGTTTCGGCCGTCGCCGCACGCCAGCCTAGCAGGTTGACATCGTCGTTCGCCCAGTCGGCCATCATCGTGGAAGAAAAGGTTCCGGTAATGATGTCGTCCATGTGCTGTTCGAAGAGCGGGCGCATGATGTCTTTTAGCTCTACAGCTAAATCAAAGGCTTTCAGTTTCGCCGGATTAGAGAGACGATCCATCATGTTGGTAATGCCGCCTTGCTTGAGGCTTTCCGTGACCGTTTCCCATCCGTATTGAATCAACTTAGAAGCGTAAGCCGAGTCGATCCCCTTCTCCACCATCTTGTCGAAGCAGAGGAGCGAGCCCGCTTGTAGGAGTCCGCAAAGGATGGTCTGCTCGCCCATAAGGTCGGACTTCACTTCCGCCACGAAGGAAGATTCGAGCACGCCGGCATGGTGACCGCCCTGCGCAACGCAAAGGGCTTTGGCCAGCTCAAGGCCGTCGCCATTTGGATTATTTTCGGCGTGTACCGCAAGAAGGGTTGGAACACCGAAGCCGCGCTTATATTCCTCGCGCACTTCGGAGCCGGGGCATTTCGGAGCGACCATAATAACGGTAAGGTCTTTGCGGATCTGGGTGCCTTCTTCGACAATGTTGAAGCCGTGGGCATAGGAAAAGGTGGCGCCTTCTTTCATTTTCGGAACAACGCTTTCAACCACGTTCGTGTGTTGCTTATCCGGCGCGAGGTTCATAACGATATCGGCGGTCGGCAGCATTTCATCGTAGGTGCCCACGTTGAAGCCGTTTTCGCTGGCGTTGAGGAAGGACTGCCGTTTTTCGGCAATGGCCGCATCGCGTAACGTATAGGAAACGTCGAGGCCGCTGTCGCGCATGTTCAACCCCTGATTGAGCCCTTGGGCGCCGCATCCGATAATTACGATCTTCTTGCCCTGGGCCTTTTCGGTCCCTTTGGCGAATTCAGCCGCATCCATGAAGCGGCAGGTGCCGAGCTCCTGACGCTGACGACGTAGCGGTAGTGAATTAAAATAGTTCTGTCCCATGACGCTCTCCTGTTGGTGGTTGAAAAGTCCAGAATCTAGCGGAAGCCCAATGTTGCGTAAATTGATTTATTATGAATACTATATTGCGTTATTTGAAATATAAAAGTCTAGTCCTTGATTTCGCCACGAAAGACACAAGAAGGCACAAAAAGGAGCACATCTAATGAAAACCAACGATCTTTGCGACATCATCAGAGAAGCAAGCTTTTCTATTCATAAGTACCACCGGAATGGGCATCTAGAAAAAATCTACGAAAACTCACTCGTAAATCGGCTTCGGAAACTAGGATTGGATGTTAAACAGCAACACCCGCTAACCGTTTATGACGAAGACGGAACTGTACTGGGGGAATATTTCGCAGACCTGCTTATTGAAGATCGTTTGATCGTAGAATTAAAGGCCTGTAAATGCATGGCCAACGAACATATTGCACAGCTTCTTGGGTACTTGAAGTCGTCTCGAATACACGACGGATTACTGATTAATTTCGGTGCCCAAAAGCTCTTCATTAAAAAGTATGTTATGGGCTTATTTTCGTGCCTTTTTGTGTTTTTCGTGGCAAAGGAGGCCCTGTGGATATCCAAGCGTTAGAGACCTTTATTAAGACAGCCGAACAGCTGCACTTCGGGCGGGCGAGTCGGGCTTGCAACCTAAGCCCTTCGGCCCTAACGCGTACCATCCAACGCTTAGAGGAAGAAATCGGCCAGCCGCTCTTTCTGCGCGACAATCGTAGCGTCGCGCTCACGGCTTCCGGCGACCAGTTGCTCGCCTATGCCCGCACTGCGGTGCTCGATTGGAACCATTGCAGAGAATCCATCCATGACGACAAGGTGACCGGCACCCTCTCGATCTACGCCTCCATCACCGCCGTTTACAGTTTACTGCCCGACCTACTCGAAGCCTACCGCGCCGCCCACCCCGACGTGCCACTCAAGCTCCGCACCGGCGCCGCCGAACGCGCCGTCGAACAGGTCCTCAGCGGCGAGATCGACCTTGCCGTCGCCGCTCTGCCCGACCAAAAGATGACGCGGTTGGAATTCATGCCGCTGGCCGAAACCCCGCTCGTCTTCATTGCGCCGAAAAGTGCCCAGCGTTCCGGCCGCTCGTTGAATCTATCGAAAGAACCGCTGGTGGTCCCGCAATCGGGCGTGGCGCGTCTCCGGCTTGATCGGTGGCTCCAACACCACCATGTCACGCCCAATATATCCACCGAGGTTTCAGGAAACGAAGCGCTGATTGCGATGGTCCGGCTGGGCGCGGGCATTGGCATTGTTCCGCAACTCGCGCTCGACCGCAGCCCCCTCCGCAAAGAGGTACGCGTGCTGGCGGATGCACCCGAACTGGATCCCTATGTGGTAGGGCTTTGCTCCAGCAAGCGTAATCTCAAACGCCCCGCCGTCCAAGCCATGTGGCAGCTCGCCGCTACGCTCTAAAACCTTTTTCCACCCCGTGCACCTTCTGTAGCTCGAAATTCTGTTTCGAGTTTTACACGGGCACCGTTCTTCTAAAAACGCGAAACAGAATTTTGCGCTACGCCGTGCCCGCCGCGATAAGGAACGCGATTTCACCGCCTCCCCCTGTTACCCCATGATCTTGAGTAAAAATCCCGTCCCGCTTAATCGAACTTTTGGGACGTAATCGTCATCCAATCACGCTTCTAGCTTTCAATCCCGCCCCCTTCCCCATAGTATTCCGCGCATGGATCCAATCACACTATACATCACCCTCCTGCTGGTGGGTTTTCTCCTCATCGGAACCGAAATTTTTCTACCCGGCGGTATCCTCGGAATTTTTGGTTCCGTGGCTTGGTTGGCGGCGGCGATCGTGGGCTGGCAAAATTTCCCCGATCCCTGGAACCTGCTAAGCGCCTTTGCGCTGGTATTGGCCGGCGTGGTGACCTTTGTGGTTTGGATCAAATATTTCCCAAAAAGCCGCGTCGGAAAAAGTCTGTCACTTCAAGCCAGCACTAAAGATTACAAAGCCCATAACCAGGTGGATGACTTTCCCGTCGGCACCACCGGCGAAGCGGTCTCGACCCTCCGCCCGGCAGGCATCGCCCGCTTTGAGGGACAGCGCGTTGATGTGATCGCCGACGGCGAATGGATCGAAACCGGCCAATCCGTAAAAATTTCCTCTACCTCTGGCGGCCATATCTCCGTCGTAAAAATTTAATTATGCATCGTAGAATTCCATTCCTTATCGTCATCGGATTGCTCGCCGCTCAAGCGCAAGCCATCCGCTTCACCGCCACGAACACCTATATTGTTACCGCCACCGAAACCCTGCCCGACGAGCACTGGATCTATGCGGACAACGCCACCGTGGACGGCCATGTGAAGGACGACCTTTTCCTGTTCACCGGAAATGAAGTGAACTTCGGCGGCACCTTCGAGCGCAACATCTGGGGGATGGGAAACCTCATCGACCTAACCGGTACCGCCAAACGCAACGTTCGATTGATGGGCAAGACCGTCCAGCTGAGCGGAACCATCGATGGCAACCTCATGGCCATCGGCGATACGATCAAGGTTGCTCCCGAAGCACACCTTGATGGGAGTGTTCGTTTCTTCGGCAATAGCGTGATCCTTGAAGGCAAAATCCTCGGCGATGTCTCCATCACCGCCAGCCGCATCATCACCATCTCCGGAAATATTTCCGGCAACCTCAACGTCGTAGCTCCGGAAATCGTACTTCAACGCGATGCTCGTATTGGGGGCGACCTGACCTACTCCTCCAAAAAAGAACTGGTTCCCGCCGAAGGCCTGGTCGCCGGCCAATTGCATCGTGCCATCCCACAAGCGCCACCGAGCTTCTCCCGAGAACAGCTGTATACCCGCGGCCTGTGGTTCCTTGCAGCCCTGCTCGTTGGAATTCCCTTCATTACCCTCTTCCCGATGGCCACGGCCATGGCCGCTCAACTCGTGCGTACTGCGCCATTGAAGTGCCTCTGGGTCGGCGGGCTCTTCGCGCTGGCACTTCCTAGTTTCGGGGTTATGAGCCTCTCTTCTATCATTGGCCTGCCGCTCGGCGCACTGATTCTCGGTAGCTGGGGCTTTCTGGTCTATACCAGCCGCATTATTATGGGTCTGGTGATCGGCGCGCTGATTCTGCGCTCCAAAAGCACCTCGGTCGGGGGGGTCTTGCTCGCCATGGCGACGGGTCTCGCCGCCATTTACATCGCCACCGCCATTCCCGCCATCAGCTGGTCCGTGCAATTTGTCGTCATCAGCATGGGCACGGGCTCACTTTTGCTCGGCCTGTTTCAGCGGCGCCGCCTGCTCATCCAAGTTCCGAGTGAACTCGAACAACTTAAGAAACTAAAAGACGAAAAATACAACCCTGAGGAGAAATAACTATGTCTGGACTATCCATGCCGATCGTCATTGTTTTTGCCGTATTCATCTTAGTGACCCTGGCCTTTGTGCTACCGGTCATTGGGCTGTGGGTCCGCGCCACCTTTTCTGGCGTGAAAGTAAAAATTTGGGGCGACCTCGTTGGAATGAAGCTCCGGCACGTGCCGCCGAACCAAGTAATCCTGACCTACATCTCCGGTGCCAAAGCCGGAATTGAAGTCAACATCAACCAGCTGGAGGCGCACTATCTCGCCGGCGGAAGCATGCAGAATGTCGTGCGTGCCATGATCGCGGCCGACAAAGCCAATATTACGCTGAAATTCCAGCAGGCCGCCGCCATCGACCTCGCCGGCCGTAACATTATCGATGCCGTGCAGACCAGCGTGAACCCGAAAGTCATCGACTGCCCCGATCCTGCTAAATCTGCCAGCGGCATGCTCGACGCCGTAGCCAAAGACGGCATCCGCCTGCTCGTTAAAGCGCGTGTAACCGTACGGACCAACCTCGAAAGCCTCGTCGGCGGAGCCACCGAAGACACCATTATCGCTCGCGTTGGCCAAGGCATTGTAAGCGCCATCGGCTCCATGCCATCCTATAAAGATGCCCTCGAAAATCCCGATTCCATCAGCCGTCGAGTCCTCGAAAGCGGCCTTGATGCCCAGACCGCCTTTGAAATTGTTTCCATCGATATTGCCGACGTCTCCGTCGCGGGGGTCGGGCAGATTGCCAACGTCGGCGCCAAGCTCGAAGCCGACCGCGCCGAGGCCGACAAAATCATGCGCCAAGCCGAAGCCGAAGGCCGCCGCGCCATGGCCATCGCCGAGGAACAAGAGATGCGCGCACGCGTCCAAGAGATGCAAGCGAAGGTCATCGAAGCCCAAGCGGAAGTGCCGCTCGCTATGGCCGAAGCCTTCCGCAAAGGAAACCTCGGCGTGATGGATTACTATAAAATGAAAAATATCATGGCTGACACCTCCATGCGCGAGTCGCTCTCTGGCGATGACAGCCCCCCCGAAGCCCATAAATAATGAATGAATCTCCACAGATTGCACGGCATGCATATCCGGGCAATCTGTGGACAACTTCTGAGGTATTGAGATGGAAGACCTAGTTCCCTTAATCTTCTTTTTAGTCATTGTCGGGGTAAATGTACTCAAGTTCTTCATCGAGAAGGGCGGGAAGGCGCGGAAAGCCTCGGAGCAGTCGGGTGAAAGTCCGCCGAAACGAGCCTCGCGGATTGAAACCTTTTTCGAAGAGCTGGCCGAGCAGATGGCCCCTAAACCGACGGAGCTGGCCGACTGGCCGGAAGGCCTCGCACGCCCCAACTATGCCGAAGAAATGGAGGAGTTTCAGCAGGAGCAAGCGGAAGCGATTAAACCGACTCCGGATGTGGTTATTCAGGAACCCTCCCTCGCCGCTATAATACAAATGCCTATGCGACAGGGTTCTAGTTTCCAGCTCAAGGGCGGTAGTAAGACCCTTCGGCAAGCCATGCTCGCCCACATTGTCTTCAGCCCGCCTCGCGCGCTCGACGACGCATATAGCGACACCCTCGCCGATTATAACTAAATCATGAAAAAAATTCCCCTAACCCATTTGCTCGACACCGCCATCTGCGCGGCGGAAGCTGCGGGGAAACACGCCCTCGCCAACAAGCACCGTCGCGAAGAGTCCAACGAAACTTTTTCTCATGACATCAAACTGGTGCTCGACGTTGAGTGCCAGAAGATCGCCGAAGCGGTGATTGCTTCCGAGCTTCCCGAGCATGGTATTTTGGGGGAAGAAGATATCCGGAAAGCCGCCCCTCATGAGTATGAGTGGATCATCGACCCGATCGATGGGACCATGAACTATACCCACGGATTCCCCTACTGGTGCGCATCCATCGCCGTTCGCCAAAACGAACAGGTTCTGGCTGGATGCGTCTATGCCCCCGAATTCGACGAATACTACACCGCCCATATTGAAGAGCCCGCCAAACTTAACGGCCAATTTATCCACGCCTCAGAAACACAACACTTGCACGAGGCTATGATCTTTACAGGGATCTCGAAGCACATGGACGCCGCAAGCGAGCCGCACTTCGATCGCTTTAAAGAACTGGCACTCAGCACTCAAAAAATCCGACTAAACGGCTCCGCCGCGCTCGACCTTTGCCACGTAGCCGCCGGAAATAGCGATGGGTACGTCGAAACCCACCTTTACCTGTGGGATCACGCCGCCGCCGGCCTCATTGCCGAACAAGCCGGAGCGATCGTTTCCATCTATCCTCTCCAACACGAACCCCACGCTTGTAGCGTGATCTGTTCCAATAAAAATCTAATCGAAGACCTTCGCGAACTCACCTTTCCAAAAGCCTAAAATGAAAACGCCGCCGCCCGACCTCCACGGACTCTATGAAGCCTCCGTCCAAAACGTCGATACCGACCTCGACTTTGGCCAGCGCGTTTATACCAAACACTGGAAGCGAAAACCCCGAACCGTACGCGAAGACTTCTGCGGTACCGCCAAGCTCGCCGCCCGCTGGGTGCAACGGAATAAAATGAACGCGGCCTGGGGCATCGACCTCCACCAACCGACGCTCGACTGGGGGCTGAAATACAACGCCTCCGAACTCTCCGACGAGCAAAAGAACCGCCTGCACCTCATCTGCGGCGATGTACTCGAAGCGGCCACCCCCAAAGTCGACCTCGCCTTTGCGCTCAACTTTTCCTTCTGCGTCTTTAAGCAGCGCGAAACGCTCAAAAACTATTTCCGCGCCGTCGCCGATTCGATCAACACCGAAGGGCTTTTCGTTATAGATATCTACGGCGGCACCGAGTCCGTCACCGCAAAATGCGACGACACCCGCGAAATCCCCGGCTTCACCACCCCCGAGGGAATCGAAATTCCCGACTTTGAATATATTTGGGAACAGGCCGCCTACAATCCCATCAACCACCACACCACCTGCCATATCCATTTCAAAGTGCCGGGCTTCCGGAAAATCAATAAAGCCTTCACCTACCACTGGCGCCTCTGGACCCTCCACGAGCTCCAGGAAATTCTACTCGAAACCGGCTTCGCTAAAGCCGAGGTCTACCTGCACGACTTCGACGACGAAGGGGAATCCGACGAAACCTTCCGCCTCCGTAAAACCTATGAAAACGTCCAGGGATGGGTCGCCTATGTCGTCGGCATAAAATGAAAAAACCCAACGCAGGACGACGAACCATGACGATGGAATCCATTGAACTTCAGCCTAATTTATTTCGAGTAGTCCTCCGGTCTTTCTTTTATTTCTTCATCCTCTCCTTGGTCACAAAAGTGTGGGCCTACGGCGGATTTGACCCCGCCGATACCGGGTTGGTTTTACGAGCGCGCGCTATAGAGTCCCTGACCGCAACGGGGGGATTATTCCTCACCATCATCCTCTTTCTTAAGCACCGAAATCTGATTCTTACGCAAAATTCACTTCGCGCTTTAATGAAAAGTAAAAGATTTGGATTATGGAAATCGAACACGGTTAATTTATCCCAAATCGTTGTATCACACGCGCTTATTGATCGACTGTGCGGAACTCAAGTGGCGACCCGCGACGAGAAAATAGTGCACATTAACACCTTCTTTTACTCGAAAAAACAGATTCTAAAATTTATAGATGAAATTGAACTCCGACAATCTCTCATGAAAAATACGGATCAATCCGAGATCACCTAAAGGCCGAGCTATACCCTCTCTATGAAAACAAAAAAAGAACGCGCCAAATATATTGGACGGAAGTTGGATGAGCTTTATCCAGAAGTTCCGATCCCGCTCGACCATACCGATCCCTTCACCTTACTCATCGCGGTACTGCTTTCGGCGCAATGTACGGATAAGCGCGTGAACCTCGTTACTCCCGCCCTCTTTACCCTGGCCGACACCCCGCAAAAAATGGCGGAGGGTTCCGTTGAGGAAATTCTCGAATGTATCAAAACCTGCGGGCTGGCGAACAGCAAGGCGAAGAATATCAAACGACTTTCAGAGATGCTGATTGAAGAATACGACCGTGAAGTCCCCCAGAGTTTTGAAGAGATGGAGAACCTCCCCGGCGTCGGACATAAAACCGCCAGCGTCGTCATGATCCACGCATTCAAGGTTCCGGCCATGCCCGTCGATACCCATATCCACCGCCTCGCCCAGCGATGGAAACTGACGAACGGAAAAAATGTAGTGCAAACCGAGGTCGACCTTAAAAAGTTATGGCCGCCGGAAGATTGGGAAAGGCTACACCTGCAATTTATCACCTACGGTCGCGAGCACTGCAGCGCCCGCGGATGCGACGGCACTAAATGCATCATCTGCAAAACCTGCTTCCCCAACCGCAAAAAACCGGTCGTCACGCAGAAAGCATAGCCCTCTTATCCCTCCTTTTAAGGGGTGATAATTTCCACCTAAAGAAGGCGGCCTGATTAGGGCGACAAACCGACAACCTGATGATTCGCTCATACGATCGAGCTAGCAAATTTTGTGCGCGACAAAAAAAGGTGAAACGGGATCAGAAGCCACGACGTAGCGCGAAATTCTGTTTCGCATTTAGCTCGGAAGAAGGATGCACGTACAAAATTCGAAATAGAATTTCGAACGACAGAAGGCGCGGGTCGTTGTGATCGGATGGATTCATTTTAAAGGTAGGGCGTGCTCTCCGAGCGCGCCGCACGCACGAGCGGCTCGGTGGACGGGCTGTGCGGAATAACGGTGCGGACGGGCGGCGGGGTGGGACACCCCGCCCTACCCAAAGAAAAAAAACCCTGGCTCATTCGCTGGCCGGGATAGAAAAGGGTTAAAGGCTTTACAGGGTCTGAACCGGGTACATAGAGAACACTGGTGCACCCGGTGTGATAGCGATGCGAACCTATTCTCTGCGAACTTTTAAAATCAGGTGTCCAATCGGTATGGCGATTCGAACCTGGACCCTCACTAATCCCGTGTTTGAAAATCATCGCTTCGTTTTATCAATTTCCCTGTTCCGATTTACAGTTTTTCAAATCAGTCCCGTTCGTTTCGCTTCCGTTTCCCCATCGATTTCGAGCGCGACACCCAACCGCACCCATCACGCATAGTTCTGCCCCTGCCAACATCATTAAAACGCTCCATCCCATTCGAACTGAACGGATGGCCTAAATCCGACTATTTTTCCGTTGTTCATCGCTTATTTCTGCTACCTCAACTCCTCCGCTTGCACATCTTTTCCTATGATTTTGACAATTTTACCTTTTGTTTTCAGCCGATCCCTACTTGGATTAGTTTTCGTATGCTCCAAGGATTTAGACGGCACATGCCAGCCTTTTATTTAAATGTTATGGGATGACAGTGTTCCTACTTCATAAATTCCTTGGACATTTTGGCTGTCCAAGCATCCGCCCAAGCAAATGTTTCATTTTTATCTTTTGGGTAATATGCTCTTAATACGCCAGTCCATAATTTACCTCTTGGTGTTCTAAGAACGTTTATTTCACCATCTTTCACTGGCTCACCAGATGCCAAGAAATTGATTGTGTATGTACCGTCTTTATTAGGAATCATATCCTCTGAATTTATTGCATAATTCATTGTTGCGATATATCCATCAGCATTATAAATAGTAAAAGAGAAGAATGCTTTTTTATCAAAGTGAAGATTCGGTGTATCTATCGTTATAGAGCGCCTATCGCCTTTAGCCGTAAAGGACGAATAAACAGCATTTGTTCCTGATAACCCGCCCCAACCAATAGCAATAACAACTTTAGCTGCTTTAGCATCCCTTGTTTTTGTAGTTCCAAATCCACTTTTAATAACATCTTTAACTGGACGCTTAATGAAATCGCTTAAAATCCTGTACTTAACTTTATCAAGCGTTGCAAAGTCATACTTAACGGACGGAATATAAGGCTCTGATGACTTATAAGTAATTGAGATATTGTCTTGAGCCTTATGTGCTATTTTAAACATTTCTTTTTCAGGAAGACCTCTTAACATGCCTGTTCTTATAATGATATAAGCGTGATGGCCTTCTGAGAGCATTGTTTCATCAACCTCAACTGTCCCTGCACCCATTAAAGTTTTAATCTCACTATGATTTATGTCTAAAACCATAATGTTTTGAAAGCCTTCGTAGTCTTTTGTAGTGATTGTTGCGCCACCCTTAACATCAAGAATTATCCTTGTGTATAAAGTATCGCTGTTCATTCTGATGACATCTTGAGTATCAGTATTAGGATAATCTCTTGAAGGCCTAATAACATTCACCTTTCCTTTAGATTGAGCAAGTTCCTTTAAATAAGCTCTAGTAGAGTCTGCATGAATAAAGTTATCCATTGTTATAATGATGCCATCATCAGGATTTATCTGTTCTGCATTTATTATAAACGACATGCCTAATGACGCTAAGACAAGCAGCCCTATTGCTATCTTTTTAATGTTATTCATAATTCATTTCCTTTCATAAGTTAATAGTTGGATTTTTTAAAGCTAACGATTAGGATTTTATCCCTCCTGCTTCCCTAAAACTCCAAAATCCATCACAGGAGTTGAATGGCAGGAGGATAAAATTTGGTTGGACTGAGCCTCTCGAAACGCTCCAACTTACTTATGGGGATTGTATGGAGTGCCGGGGGGGCGGTTCAATGGTTTTCTTTTTGTTTCTTTCCAGTGACTCGACGCCGTGCGGTCGGTGGTCGTGATCGAGTGGGCCTTGGGCGGGTTGCTTCTGGGCTGGGATCCCCTCTTTTTCGGGCGTTAGACACAAGCGATCCGAGAGGCGCGGTGCGTCTCTTTGCTGATTTTGGATGTCGTGGTTCGGGATCATGATTAGGGCGGGCGTTCGGGCAGTGGCAATGGGCCGGAGATGAGTTTGGTTTTACATTTCGGGCAGTGGGCAACGTCGATGCCGGTAAGCCGTAGGATCTTTTCGGCGGTGGTTTCTTGGGGTTCGTCTTCATCGGGTTCGGGCGGGGGGTTGACGTCCAGGGATTTACGGATAGTTTTGAGTGCCTCTTTTTTGTTGGTGTTGGAAAGGAAGCCGAAGGCGCGTATTTTCATAAAGCCGGACGGTAAGATGTGCAGGGTAAAGCGGCGGAGGAATTCCTTGGCTTCGAGGGTGACGGGATAGGTTTTGTTTTTCTTTCGATTTTTGGCGGTGAAGGTGACTTTTCCGTCGGCGATGTTTTTGATGCGGTGGTTGTTGATGGCGACGCGGTGAGTATATCGCCCGAGATAGTCGAGCACTTGGGCGGGGCCGCCGAAGGGGCGTTGAACCATTCCCGCTGGTCATTACTTGGCTTCGCAAATTATCTATCGCTTCGCTTTCGGGGCGTAGACGTTCCAACTCTTTTTCTTTTGGGTGGCGTGGAGCAACCGCTGCGTGAATTCAAGTTGTAAGTGCAATTCCTGACGAATCTATATCAAGGAAGCCTGCCTTTGAACTACTTTACCGCCCCAGCATAGCAGGAAAAATTCGAGGCGTCACTCACTTCAAAAGGTGGTTGATCCCACCTGACTCGCACACGTTCATTTTTGAGGCTGTGCTACGCAATCACCTTCTATCATCCCCTCCTTCTTTTTCCTTATGGACGATATGATTTTAGGATGAAACGGAGGGGAGGAAAGAGATCGAATAGACTCTAAAATTCATGGGCGAAATGATCGCGTCCCTATCAATACCTAGAAGTGGTCCGAGGATTTCAGACCACGGGTTAAGTTAGGTTTTGGCGCATGGCTCCATAAATGAAGGGATAGGAGTCATGAAAACAAAACGGCGAACTCGCTGGGAGTTCGCCGTATAAAAAAGTGGTGCACCCGAATGGAGTCGAACCATCACGCCATTGCTGGCACAAGAACCTGAATCTTGCGTGTCTACCAATTTCACCACGGGTGCGTGAAAGGCCGTATGTATACCCATCCGCCCAAAACGAGTCAACGCCCGTCCATCAAAAAAGGCCACCGCCTGCTGGCGGTGGTTTTTCCCGCCAATGTTTGCTTTTAAATGTGTATCGGAACTCTACAATGTACCGCATGAACGAATCTCCTGATATCCCCAGTGAAGAGCTTGAAAAATATTCCTCCGCGATCTCGCTTTCCGATATGGAAATCTTTGTTTTCCCCGAGTTACTCTACAGCTTGGTGCTGGCCAATATCATGTCGCCGCGCATTTGGGCGTGGAAGAACCACGACTGGTTCCGCAAGCTCGACACAATGAAGCCTTACAAGAAGATCCAGCGGCTCAAACAGTTCATCATCGACCACTATGAGTTCAACCTCGATCTCGATACCTGGGGATTGACCACCAAAGAGGCCGAAGTCGAGCGGTTCGCACCCTTCATGGACGAAAAGACCATCGGCCAGTCTAACGCACTCTTTGGCTATGAAGGCGACAAACACTATTTCTCGCTCGATATTCGTAAACACTTCGGCCTCGATAAATATACCTCCAATGCCATTCCTTACTGGAAAACTGAAACGCTTGAAGCGATGGATGCCTTCCAATTCAAGGAAGATTATCACGCCGGCGCGGGCGAATGCGTCTCACTTTCCACGCTCTATGCCGCGGCTCTCTTTGTCATCTGCGACATTCCACTGGAAGATATTTTCTTACTGGCGACCCCGCTACACTCGCAAAATTTTATCAATGTAAATGATGGCGTGCTCACGAACAACCGGCGGCTGGTCACCAAAAATATGTGGTTCAACGGAACCGACCTCACCGCCCGGGCGCAACGCGCCCTGCGCCACGAGCAGATCACCATTGTCGCTAACAACACCGGCTATATCCACACCGTCTATCCCGAAGCCACCATTGCCCCGGACAGCTTTGAGCTGTTCCGCGAAAAGCTCAGTGCCTTTACCACCACCGCCATTACCTATGAAATGCTCGCTAACTTCTTGCGCGACCGCTCCGAGCATCAAACGTGCTTCCAGATTAAATACCTGCGCCACGGCAAAGAGCAGTATCTGCCGATCGAGCGCGCTTTCGCCTATGAACACGGAAGCCCTTACAAGGTCTCTGATAAAGCGACCTGCGATAAACTGCTCAACCAGGTCGATGAATACGACTTCTACACCGCCCCTATCCCGAATCGCATTCAGCTGAATAAACTGGCGGATTATCTAAAAGGAAACCCCATCTCCCACTTCGACGAAGCCAGTATGACCGGGCTCGCCGACAAGATTGAATGCACCGGCGATATGGATCGCAAGATGTCCGTACTTGAAGGCCTCGTCGACTTCATCCACCTTGACCCCGAGCTGCCGGATATTACGAACAAAACCTTCACCGGCCCCGGCCCCATCGAACTCAAGCCCGGCATGCCCCGCGATGAGATCGTGGAATACCTAAAAGGAATTCGCCAGACCCACCGCGTCGCCGACCTCGCCTTCTACGCCAGCCGCGACCTCGCCACCACCGACTGGGCCCCGTTCCTCAAAGCCGCCTTCGAGCGCAACCCCGTCTGCATCGAGAAAACTAAAACCCTCTCTGACGACGCGCTTTTTCAGCTCTTCGAAAGCCTGCCCAACGAATCGATCTACGATGGCACCCGCGTGGCCCAGCCCGACGAAGTCTGGAACTTCCAGCGCGGCGACGGGCTTGAAAAAGCCATTACCTTTGCTGATATTTGGAAATCGCGCTACCCCGACGCATCCATTGAACTCGCCGCCCGTGGCCGGGAAGTCGCCTTGAAAATCGGAGGGAAAGACCTTCTCTTTGAATCCAGCAAGGGGCTTGAAAAGATTATTTCACTTTAATTTAGGGGCCTCATGAAAACAACAATTAAACTAGGATGGGCGGTACTCACGATGGGGCTTTTAACTAACCTTCTCTTTGGCGGAGGTACGAACAAAGAGATCGATATTCCGGCCTTAATCAAAGAGGGCGCACTGGTGATCGACGTGCGCTCGGCCGGCGAGTTTTCCGGCGGGCATATCGACGGAGCAATCAACATTTCGCATAACGTGATTTCCCGCGATATCGCAAAATACGAAAAGAATAAATCCAAACCCATCATCGTCTACTGTCGCAGCGGCGGTCGATCGTCGGCCGCCCAACGCTCATTGGAGAGCGCGGGCTATACCCACGTCATCAACGGCGGAAGCTTCCAGCAGATGCGCAAACTTCTCGGGCAATAGGAATATGTTTTCACCACCCGCTACGCTAGAGAACACAGAGGAAGGGGAGGCTTCTTCTCGGTGTTCCTCTGAAACCTCTGTGGTGAAATTTTTCTGTAGTTTATAAATGAAAGTTGTCATTACAGAGAAGCCGTCCGTTGCGCGTGATATTGCCAGCGTCCTAAAAATTACGGGGAAAAAGAAAGGCTATATCGAGGGACGCGGCTGTGCGATTACCTGGGCATTCGGCCACCTCGTCACCCTACTTGAGCCAGGGGAATATGACCCTGCTCTCAAGCGATGGTCGCTCGATTCCCTTCCGTTCATCCCGGACGAATTCAAACTTAAGTTGATCGAAAATCGCGGCGTCGCGGAACAGTTCGAGACGATTAAAAAACTCTGCCAAGCGGCCGATGAAATTGTCTGTGCCACGGATGCGGGTCGCGAGGGCGAACTGATCTTCCGCTACATTCTTGCGCTCAGCGGTTGCGAGGAGAAGCCGGTTAAACGGCTCTGGCTCAGCTCGCTCACGCCCGATGCCATTAAGGAGGCGTTTAAAGATCTTAAGGATGGCCACGACTATGATCCGCTCTATGCGGCGGCCAAGTGTCGGTCGGAGTCGGACTGGATTGTCGGACTGAATGCCACACGTTGCTTCACCGTCCGGCACGGCCGCCTTGCCGCGGGCGACGATCGCGTGCTTTGGAGTATTGGTCGGGTTCAGACGCCGGTACTCGCCATGATTGTTCAGCGTGATGACGAGATCATGAAGTTCCGCTCAAATGCCTTTTGGGAGCTGACCACGAAATATCGTGACGTGATTTTTAAATACGTCGGCGACCGCTTCGATCACCCTGAAAAAGCGCAGGGGTTGCTGGAAAAAATGACCGGTCAGCCCTTTACCATCACCGACGTGACGGGCAAGCAGAAGAAAGAGCAACCGCCGCAGCTACTCGACCTCACCACACTCCAGCGGGAAATCAACAAAACCCATGGGCTATCCGCGGCCGATACGCTGGCCGCTACACAAAATCTCTACGAAGCAAAATTGGTTACCTATCCACGTACCGACTCACGCTACCTTAGTGCGGACATGAAGCCGCGGGTTTCCAAAATATTGGAGCAACTCAAGGCCCTCCGTGCTGCGCAGATTGAACCGCTGGATTTGACTCAGCTCCCGTTCACCAAGCGCATCATCGATGACAAGAAAGTGACCGACCATCACGCCGTTATTCCGACCGGTATGCTTCCGCGCTCGCTCGGCGCGAACGAGCAGCTGGTTTATGAGGTGATTACGACCCAGTTTATTGCCGCGTTCTACCCCGTCTGCACGAAGAAAATCACGACGGTGGAGGGTGAAAGTGCCGACGTCAAATTTCAGGCTAAAGGCACGCAGGTTCTCGATCTCGGCTGGACGGTGCTCTTCCCTAAAAAGAAGAAAAAGAAAAAGGACTATGAGGAGCAGGTACTTCCCGCCTTTGAAAAAGGGGAAAACGGCGAGCATGAACCAACGACTCGGGAAGGAAAGACGAAGCCGCCCAAGGCGTTCACTGAAAACTCTCTGCTGGGGGCCATGGAGGCCGCAGGAAAATGGGTTGATGATGATACGCTGCGCGAGGCGTTGAAGGAGCGCGGTATAGGTACGCCTGCCACCCGCGCGGCGATTATCGAAACGCTGATTCGCCGCAGTTATATCTGCCGCGAAAAAAAGCAGGTTCGTGCCACCGATATGGGGCGTTGTCTGATTGGCCTCATTCACGACCCTCTTTTAAAGTCGCCCGAAATGACCGGTGAATGGGAAGCAAAGCTTAAGCAGATCGAGCGCTCCGAAGCTCAAGCCTCCGATTTTATGGAAGGCATTTTTTCCTATACCCGCACGCTGATCGAGAATAGCACAACCCAACTCGATACCCACCGAATCGGCGACTGCCCCCGCTGCGGGAAGAACGTCATCAAAGGCAAATCCGCCTACGGCTGCTCGGGCTGGAAAGAGGGCTGCACGTTTGTTTTGAAGCCGGAGTATAAGGGGCTGAAGCTCACACCGAACCAAGTTCAGGTGCTGTTGCAAATGCGGGTTTTGCCCTACCCCGTCCATATCGAAGATCAGCTCCGGCTACTTCTACTCAACACCCAATCCGACTTGATGGACATTGCCCTCCCCAGTGCCGAACAGCAAAAAAGCGGAAAGGCTTCGCCGTAGGATCGTAGCGGGCCTTTAAAGTTGCTACCTTCCCCCCATGAATCGACCTCTCTCTAGACGATTATTCGCAGTGATTCTCTGCTGTGCCGGGGTATCGGCAGATGCCAGATCGCCTCGTTGCGATGTGTGTGATGGCCGGTTGTTAAGGGCCTCATGGACCTACGACGGGCAGACGTGTTGTTCCGAGGCGTGTATGGATCAGTTGCGCCCGAAATGTTCTATTTGCCGCACGACCATCCAGGGTGAATACCGCAGGCTGAATGAAAAAGTTTTCTGCGGCGATACTTGTTTCCAAACTACCTTGCCCTCCTGCAAGATTTGCACGACTCCAGTTAAAAAAGGCTTCACGGTTACGCAATACACCTATTGCGAACGCTGTATGAAAGAAAAGGCGACGTGCTTTTCATGCGGACTGCCCGCCGCGTATCCGACTGCGCTAGATGATGGACGTGAGATTTGTGTGAATTGCATGCGCTGGGCGGTAAAAGACTCGAAAGGTGCACAGCAAAATTATGAACGCGCTCGCCGACAACTTGAGGCGTGGACCGCGTTAAAGCATGCTTCGGTTCCCGTGCTGGTGCTGGTGGATAAAAACGAGATGCAGCGACTTTCAGGGCACCTCCGGAAGAGTGACTCGCCGGTGTCCATTCGCGGGCTATACAGCCGCCAAATCATGATGACCAAGAAGGGTCTATTCGGAACCTGGAAAGAGGCTCCTGAATTGGATCAGGAAAAAATTTACATCGTCGATCATCTACACGATTCCGTCTTCCGGGTGGTGGCCACGCATGAGCTCATGCACGACTTAATCCATGAACATTTTCCGCGCCTAAAGGAGGCTCCTCTTTGGGTACATGAGGGAATTTGCCAGCAAGCTGCGGCCGAGTTGTGCCGGCGACGGAACTATGCGGATACCCTCCACGGCATCGAGGAAAGTTTGGATCCAGACTATGGGGATGGCTTTCGGTACATCAAGCAGGTCTCTGGATTTCAAGGATGGCATGCCCTGAAGCGTTGGATGGATACCGTAGATGTGGCTGCACTACCGAAAACTGCACCGAAGTCAGGCGGGGCGTAATACCCGATGAGCTGGATTAGGATTGAATCACGCAAGGCCGCCAAAAAAGGTGTAGGACGTGCCTCCCGAAGGGGGCGCGTTGACCGGTGGAATGGCCCTGCTAGACGAGCTTGGCTGGAATGCCGTTCGGACGGGCGGACGGCTCGGCGAGCTGTCCCTACCTGATTTGAATCCTCGTAACGGAGTCCCATTCAATTCTGTATCTTTACCGGCGCAACAGAAAGGGTGTAGGACGTGCCTCCCGAAGGGGGCGCGTTTTGAGTGCCCATCGGAAACGGGCGAGAAAATACGATACCAATTAATTCCGTATAAGGCCGTTTTAGCCGCATTCTTCCGGCTTTCTGCCGCTGTGAATAATCTGTAGCGCAACGAGCCGGGCGACTAGGACGGTGAGGAAAATCTGACCGCAGGCGGCCTCCACAATCGCATAGCTTTGAACTGCGGGGAGCTGCGGCGTGATATCGCCATAGCCGAGGGTCGTGAGCGTGGTGAAGCTAAAATAGACCGCCCAGATTCCGACCGTACTCTCGGTTTGAAGGCGCTCCGGCAGTATAAAACTTTCGGGCTGGAGGTGGTAGAATAACAAATAGACCACCGACCAGATCACACCCAGCAGAATATAAGCGGTAATCGAACCGGCAATCTTATTCCCGGTGATGGGGCTGTAATCGAGCACATAGCTCATGATGCTGAGGAAGACTAGGAGGTAGTAGACCAGACGAAAAGACAGTACCCAGGTTCTGAACGTATTCGCCTCGAAGTGGCAAAAAATCTCCGTACTTCCAATCACCACGTTCACCAGCGAAAGCACCACCATGAATAAAAAGAAACGGCGATTGGTCGTGATGGCTCGCAGACAGCTGAGCAAGACCACCAATCCAAATAGTTCGATCATCTTTTCGATCAATCCTTGTTCGGCGGGGATCAGCGGAAGCACGAGAAACATGAGGACGATGGAAATCAGCACGATGCTGAACCGACCCTTCAAAACCCCTTTGAGAATGGGATATAGCCCGCTCATTCTTCGGGCAGGTCTTCTTCGAGAGGAGCCGCCCAGCCCCCTCCAAGTGCCTTGTAGATATCAACCAGATCAAGACTGATCCGGCCACGGCTGGTGGCCAATGCATCTTGTTGCTCGAGCAAGGCCTGCTCCATGTTGAGTACATTTTGGAAATCGGTCAGACCCGACTTATAGAGTTCCGTAACGAGATCGACTGATTTTTGCGCGGCCGCTTCTGCGGTTCCGAGCGACGTAATCCGATCCTGTTCGTTGGCATAGGCCGCCATAGAATTTTCAACCTCTTCAAGCGCTAGCAATACGGTCTGTTCATAGGTATGCAACGCGGCCTTCGTCCCCGCGCGCTCGGCATCGACCTGATTGCGAATACGCCCGGCACTGAAAATATTCCAGCGGAGTTGGGGGCCAAAACTATAGGCGACATTGTCGCTACTGAAAAAGTCTCCACCGGACGGGGCCTCAAGGGACAGCGATCCGGGCAGGGCGAGGGTGGGATACAGTTCCGCCTGGGTCGCACCGATCAGCGCATTCTGCGCGGCCAGCTCACGCTCCGCGCGGCGAATATCCGGCCGTTGGCGCAACAGTTCAGCGGGCAGTCCGGTGGCGATTTGTGTTTCGGTGGAAGCAGGAATGGGTTGAGGGGCTTCTAATTCCTGGAGCAACGCATAGGGCATTTCACCCGTCAGCACACCCAGTCGGTTGATGGCTTCGATGAGGGATTGTTTCAGGGGGGGAATCGCTGACTCGGTGCGGGAACTATTCAACTGAGACTGTGAAACATCGAGCGCCGGAACCAGCCCGGAGTCGAAGCGGTTCTGGGTGAGCTCCATGGTTTCCAATTGGGCCTTGAGGTTGTTTTTGGCGAAGGCAATGCGAGCCTGTAACGTACGCACGTCGATATAGCTCGTCGCAATATCGGCATAGAGCACCACCATGATATCGCGATAATTTTCGACGCTGGCCTGCAGTGAGGCATCGGCCGATTCAACCGAACGCCGGACGCGCCCCCAAAGATCGAGTTCCCACGCCATGCTGAGTCCCGCTTGGTACATATCGCCCTCATAATCCCCCTGTGTTCGGGTCGTCTTTACCGCAGAAGCCGCGCCTCCGGCAACGATATCAGGCCAATACTGGCTGGCACTCACGCCGCGCAAGGCCGCCGCCTGATCAATACGGGCGGCGGCGGTTTTAAGATCGAGGTTATTGGTCGAGGCCTTGGTGATGAGGTGGTTAAGCAGGTCATCCCCGAACACCGTCCACCATGTTTGCAAGTCGGGTGCGCCCGATTCAAACTCCTCCTGCACGGCGACGTGCCACGCATCAGGTGTCACCATTTCCGGTCTTTCGTAATCTGGACCGACCGACATACACCCATTTAAAAGGACGACGGCAGACATGGCGCAGAATGGAAATAGATATTTTTTCATAGAAAGCTCCGGATGATCTTCAGCCTGCTGCTGAATCCGAGAGACAGTAGAAACCACCGCCGAACAAGTCAAACCCCTAGCCTCGTTTTAAAAACACGGGCCGCACCACCAGAAAGATAACCAAGGCGGCGGCCATGCCATAGAGGTCGGTACGCAGGTCAAGGATACCCGCAGTACGATCGAGCGTGAGAAATTGAAGCGCCTCGGTAATCGCAGCGAAAAGTAGGATATCGAGACCGACCTTAAAAAAGTAGGCGGGATGCTGCCGCTCAAGAGCGGCGGAGCAATAGACCAAAAAACAGAGCGAGGCAAAGAGCATGAAATGCCCTATCTGGTGAGTCTGAACCTCCGCAAACCAATCCATCTGCCCGTGAAGTGGAGCCGAAGAGGGTTCCTTCTTTTTTCCCGCCGGCGCCCTATTTTGCGACGGCAGCTCGGGTAAATTCACCTCTTGCAGGGCGGCTTTGGCCTTCTCTGTACCCGAAGCAATCCAATCGCCCGGCATCAGGGTTCCAGCAAGGATGACGATGGCATTAAGGAAAATTAACCCCTTAAGCCTTCGACGGTTCAGACGGCATCGCGGAAAATAGAAAATCGCGAGCCCGATCCAGAGGACAAGAAATAGGATACGCCACCCATCGAACGAAGCGCGGATGCGCACCGGTTGCGCCGTGATCCGGTCGAATTCCGCCCATCCCGCAAGCCCTGCCTGCTGTAATATGACATCGGCACGGGCGGCATTGGGGAAAATCTCAAATACATCCTCATGAAGCGCCCAACCTTGGGTCCCTTTTTCTGCCACCAGCCCGTGAGGCCCAGAAATCCATTTGTTATTCGCGTCGTATTGTGTCACGAGCAATCGTGCGCAATGCCATGAGTACTTCCCAACCACCACTCCTCCCACCTTGATCCGCGCGCGAACGCGGATGGATTCATAGTGGGTGGCTGCCGGTAAATGAAAATTAATTCGCGCCTGTTTTCCCCCGCGAGGAACCTTCAGGATAAAGCGGCTCGCGATCTCAGAAACCGCGCCACGGATATTCGTTCCATCGGCTAATACCGGCCCTTCTAATAAGATCGGACCCACGGGTTCATAGCGGTCGTAACGGGACCAAAAAAGAACCGTCACCAAGAGCAGAAGCAAGGCCGGCAATCGCATTTTTAGTTTTACGTTCCAATCTTCCATAGGGGCATCCATCCGCTACAGACTCGAACCGCGCCAGTGGAGCTTTTTGGCGAGCACAGAGAAATAGCTATGCCCCGGAAGCTGTAGGAATTTGATCGGGAGGGCGCTCCGGCGAATTTCAATCCGATCCCCCTGTTCCATCTTATATTCATCCTGCCCATCGATCGAAAGAATCAGCTCCTTGGCGGCATGGGTGACTTCAATCTCGATCAGGCTCGTATTGGGGATGACCAGTGGGCGCGAGCTAAGCGTGTGCGGGCAGATCACATTAATCCCAAACCCACAGATGCCCGGATGCAGGATGGGGCCCCCGGCCGAAAGAGAGTGGCCGGTGCTGCCCGTCGGCGTGGACACCATCATGCCGTCGCACATAAACGAGCCGACCAACTCGCCGTCGATAGAAAGGTTTAAGGTCACGATGCGCGACGATGCACCCCATCCCAATACAATGTCGTTGAGCGAGGGCTCCAGCCCAACCACCGTCCCATTCTGAAAGATGCGGCACTCAGCGACGTCGCGCGGAGAAATCTCATACCTCTCCGTTGCAAGGGCTTCAAGGGCTAGATCCATCTCCGTATCGCTCACACTGGTTAGAAACCCGAGGCTGCCGAGATTGACGCCCATAATAGGAATGGAAGACCCGTGTAAGGCCCGGGCCGCGTAGAGCACGGTGCCATCGCCTCCCATGGCGAGCGCAACGTCCACCTTCTTTCCGAAGGCTTCGATCGGCACTTGCTCCGCGCCCAGCAGACCCGCCATCTCGGCATTTTCTGCATAGAGTTCAACCCCGTGTCCTTCGGCCAAGCGCCGCAGTTCAGCCAGTATGCCCTCGGCTCGCGGTCGCTTCGTATTTACAATGACGCCAATTTTTTCATGGATTGAAGTATAAGAAGCGTTTCGCATCTTTCCAAGCCTTGGAAGTCCTACTTTTCGAGGGCGAGCTTGTATGCCCAGTATGGGCTGGCGAAGGACGTTCCATTATACTTTTTACCCTCGAATACAACCGAGCCGTATTCATAGCCTGTAACCGTATCCCCCGTATTGGAATAATCGGCAATGGTGCCATCTTGGTTTTTCGCTCCAATCGAACGGGTAAATGGACTTGCGGCGGGATTCATGGATTTATCTATCCCATCATTTCCAGCGGATATAATCATATCGACACCCTGCTGAGCTGCATAATTTATGGCATCTTCAATAAAGCCAACCTCTTCATACGTTCCAAAACTCAAATTAATGATCTTAACATTCGAATTTAACGCATAATCAATGGCCCGCATGACGGTGTCGGCAGAGGTGTATCCATTTTCATCAAAAACACGAACGGCCAAAATGGGAACCCCCCGCTCTGACGGATCCGCTCCCAGCGGAGTAATCGCGCCGGAAGCCACCAAGGCGACCAGTGTGCCGTGGCCGGTCGGATCGGACATCGCTGCCGAAGGATCGATCGCATTATACATTCCACGAATGAAGGCCAGGTTGGCGTATTTTGGATCTAGCCCTGAATCAAAAACGGCGATGGCGGTTTCGCCGGGCTGAAGGTGCAAATTGATGCCGCCACCGCTCGCGGCGATCGGAACCGTCGGCATTTCCATCTTTGGAAATGCGAGGTTCGGCTCGGCCCCCTCCACCCCATCGTGCGCCTTTGCAATCTCCACTGCCTGCTCGACCGGCATACCGTCATTGAGCTTGATGCGGTAGATGCCGGGCGGGTCGATCACCTCGACCACGGTGCCGCCGAGTTTTTCAAGAAGCGCATTAAGATCTTCGGTAGTAGACCCTTCCTTAAAACCAACCATGAGTTCGCCACGAAGATAGCGGAGCCCATCCTTCCCTTGAACCACGTCGAGCACCCTCCCCTTTTCAGAAAGCGGGCGGGCGGCGGAGAGGTTGCCATCCGAATAAATACGTAGCGCCGCAATTTGATAGAGATTACCCAGGGGGCCCGTCGTTCTTTTCCATTCCATCAGATAACTATGCGGATGCACTAGCTGACTGATGAGCCGGTCGATCTTTGCGTTTTCCCACTCCCCAGAGACCCGGTCAAGGTGCAAGGTTGGGTCGACCAACACCTCCACCCCGCGCTGTACAAACAAATCCAGCACCTTGATCAGTGGCGTTTCCGCCGCTGTCAACCAAGCCCGGTCGCCTTCCATCCGTAACGTGGCGGACGAGGCGGCCCACGGAAGCAACAGAATGCTCATGGTTAATAAAAATTTCATGATTAGAAAATACTCGTTACTTTTTATGGACTCCCAGTTCAATGCGTGTTGAGGATTCGTGATCAATAGCTGATCGATATGGGTCTGGTTGAAGCCCATCGTTAAGAGCTTTGGAATCAGTGATTTTGAAATCGCAGTGTAGGATCGAAAGTTACCCCCGTTTTCTTCCTCGGGTCGATACCAACCCGCATCATGGGATAGGAGCACTTGGCCGAGCAGTCCGGCATCCTTGATGACGACCAGAGTTTTGGAGATAAAGTCGATACGCTTAGGCGTATCGTTGACGTTATCGATGGATATCCAGAGCCCCAGTTTTGCTGCTTTTAATAGGCTCTCTTGATCCGCATGGGGTGCGTGGACCCAAATCAGTGCTACGGGAGATACGCCTTCTTCCCGTAGAATGTCCACCATTTGAAAAATAGCGGCGGTGGCTCCAGTGTGGCAGGCCATGGTTAAGCCTGTTGCCAAATGTGTTTTGCAGGCTGCCCGAACCAACTTTTCATGCATCGGAGAAAGCGTTGGATCTCGATCGACGCCTATTTTGATGAATCCCGGTTTGATCCCCGTATCTTCAATGCCTTCCTTAAATTCCTTTATCCATCGAGTTGCTAACTCGTCCACCGAGAAGGCTTGGATACCAGCGGGTATATATTTATTTTCGCGGGCTCCGTAATAGCCCGTGTTGGTTATGAGATGCAGCCCACTTTTTTCCGATAAGGACTTCAGTAGACGAGGATCGCGACCGAGAAATGCGGGCGTACACTCGACCAGAGAGTTAAAACCCAGCTCTTTTATCTCCTTCAAAAACGGCAGCACTTTTTTTTCCACCTCTTCCCGATCCCAGCGGTGATACCCCGTCTCCTCAGCACCTATAAAATCCACCAGGATGTGTTCGTGTTCCAAGGTCCGGCCCAGTTCCGATGATTCAATCGGCCCGCGGACGGTCATGATCGTTCCGGCCGATACGGCCAACGAAAAAGTTAATGTTATTGCTACAATCAGGAGTCGTTTCATTTCAACTAGTTAATCACGAATGAACACAAACTTCAAAGCAAACCGTAAAAGACGAATCCGCTAGCCCCGGCCAGCGTAGCTTTCCGCCCCCCCCTTTTAGGAGCTCCAGCACGACAGGATAAGGTGTACGTCTTTGGAGCGGAAGGAAGAGGGCTGAACGGGGGGGGGGGGGGGCACAGCCGAGCTAAGGAATTTCGACGAGGCTCACTGCAATTGGCTTAGAAACCGAGGCCACTTCTGAAAGAGATCAGAAGCCACGACGTAGCGCGAAATTCTGTTTCGCATTTAGGTCGGAAGAAGGGGGCGCGTACAAATCTCGAAACAGAATTTCGAACCACAGAAGGCGCGGGTCTAAACCGGAGACGTCGGACACACGCTTATAAAGTCCATCGGTGTCCAGCAAGCGATTACCTTGACCCATTAAAGGGATGTTCGAGGAGGATCAAAAAGCTCCTTGATCAACCTATTTTAAGGTTTTTCTAAACTTAAGGAGCGGACTATGCTGGAACGTTCTTTGCGGGATATTATTTCGGAAATAAGTAATCAAAAAATACCCGCGCAAACTTTAAAAAAGGCCAGAATCTCTCTCTGTTCCTGGATGCAGGGCGCAGAATGAAAAAACGTTCCTTGCAATACATCCGTTGCTTCCGGAAGCCTTTTCTCGAGATGCAACGTATTGGCATACCGGTCGGCATCATGTATTTTCACGAATTTTTCAAACCCATGTCTAGGAATTAAGTTGAACAGCTGATTAAAAATGATAGGTTCGTGTCCCATGGATTGGAAATTTATGGTCTATAGTGGTTTTTGTCGAACGCACTAATTGCGGGAGTTTTTCCGAGCCGTCTAGATTTTTAACTGTTTACCAAATACCAGCGATTTATACTAAAATATAACACTTTTGCTAAAACGATTTAATGTTCGTAGAGGAGATGGGGTATGAAGAAGAAAATAACCAAAGGAGCCCCCAGTGCGGTGCTATTGAGCATTGTGATTCATGTGGGTCTCTTCCTGCTTGCTGGTATGTTGGTGGTCTTTACTGTGGTGAAAAAAGAAGAGCAGAAGTTTGAGCCACCTAAGGTAATTGAACGCCCGAAAATGAAGCTTAAAAAGCCGAAGGTCAAGGTGAAGAAAACCTCTAAGCCTAAGCCAACCACGCGCATTGTCACTAAACTCAATAATGCAGCAATGCCCGCGATACAACTTCCAGAAATGTCAGGAATCGGTGGCGGATTAAGCACGGGGATAAGTGGTGGATTTGATCTAATGCCCGAATTATCTAATGTCAGTATTTTTGGGGGCGGGCAATCAATTGGAAATGATTTCATAGGCACCTTTTACGACTTGAAACGGAGTCGTAGCGGGAGCTATCTTTCATCGAGCAAAGAGGAGGTAGTCTCTCGACTGGCCTCCTTTGTCAAAAATGGGTGGAAATCTTCAAGCCTTTCTCGCTATTACCAATCCCCCAATAAGCTTTATACCACCAGCTTCATGATTCCACCGCTTATCTCTGCTCTTGGCCCCAGAGCCTTTGGAGAGGATACAGGAGGATGGAATTGGGCGGTAGTTTATAGAGGAAAGTTGGTTTATCCTGAAGATATTAAGTTCCGTTTTTGGGGATTCGGAGATGCTTTTTTCGTGATTCGTGTGGACGGGGAATTGGTGCTCGACGGGTCGGCGTATATAAATGCTGGCCACGCGTTTATCTCGGAAATCAGTGGTTACTGGGATAGCTCTGCATCCAATGATCGCCGCTTTTACTATGGAATAAGTCCAGCTCGCGTGGGCGATTGGATTAAACTGAAGGCGGGGGAAGCATTAGATATGGACGTATTATTGGGCGAGTTGTCTGGAAATAATTTTAGCGCCATGCTCACGGTTGAAGTGGAGGGAGTGGACTATCCCAAAAATGGACAAGGGGGCCCCATCCTGCCGATGTTTACGACAGCGGAACCTTCGCGGGACCTTCAGGACCTGATTTTTAGTGCTCTCGTTCCAGACGAAGTGGCAATTACGAATGGGCCAGTTTTTCGCGATTACACTCCGGTGAGTCGTTCGAAAACCCATGAACCCACGCCTAATCTGGATAAAAAAATTGAAGCAGAATCACTCTTTCGAATGTGGACGCTAACCAGCGGGAAAGCACTCAAGGCAGAGTATAAAACACTTATGGCGGGTACGGTGGTGCTAAAAACGGCTAAAGGCAAGCAACTTAAAATTCCACTGGATAGCTTGATTCCCGCTGACCGTGAAGCAATTGAATTGCTCAACCCGCCCAAATTTTCCATCGACTTTATTAAGCTGAGTAACAACAAGGGAAGTCGCTATCCACAGTCTCCCTTTTTGGATGGGGAACAGCGCCCCCGAGTGAATGATTTCACCTTTGGAGCTCGAGTAAAACAGCGGAGCTCTGGACGTTATACCCAGGAAATAACGGTGGAATACTTTGCGGTTGGTAAGGAACTTCTCGGCGAAAAATTTATTCTACTCGATTACCAATCGAGTACGTTTACCCCCACGAAAAAGAACGAGCGGTCGCATTCATTCAAAGGAGAAGTCCTTGAGATGATCGAATATGTCGGCTACGGCGGCCAGCAGCGGGGAGTTCGTCCCGATGGATATATTATCATTATTACCGATAAGAGAGGTCGTATTATCCAGCATCGTGCATCAAAAAATTGGTTATGGGAGAACTTCGAAAGCCTAAGGAGCATCCCGGTTAACGCTTATATAGACAAAAACTGCTCCCGAGTCTTCCCTACCTCTCCCAAGCGAGCGCTGTGGTAGCGGCTAGAGAATGATCCCATCATCGGTGGCCGGCCACCTCCCTATATAAATAAGCCCTAAGCGCCTTATCGAAATCCGGCAGATAGAGCCTGTCCCAGCGAGTGAGGTTTCAAGCCACGCCATCCTTAAACGTTTAGAGCATGAAAAAAGAGGGGGTTCATGAGTGAGGCCGGGCGCACGCCTATTTTTTAAATTTCCGACTCATCCCTCGGTGGCTCCCCTGCATTTTTGCAGCAGGAAAAAGTCTTCGAGCTTCTCCTTGAGCAGGCCCATCCGCTCTAACCTTGCTTTGCGTTCTTCGCACGCTTCTGCAATAAATATCCCCCATGAACGGACTCTTTATTACCGGCACCGACACCGACATTGGCAAAACCGCACTCAGCGCACTCTTACTCGCTGAATTGCGACGGCGCAAAATCAACGCCGCACCCATGAAACCCGCACAAACGGGCTGCAACGGCAACGTTCCCGACCTCGACTATTCCCTTTCCATGGCGGGCATGGCCGTTGAACCAGAAACCTACAAAGCCATGGCGCCCTATACCTTCGAGCCCGCCTGCTCACCGCACCTTGCGGCTGAAATGGCCGGAGTAGAAATCGATTTGGCCGAGATTGTGATCGCCGCACGGTCGTTAACGAAAACCTATGAGTTCATTATCGCAGAAGGGGCGGGCGGAATTAAGGTTCCGCTTAACCCACACGAACTTATGTTAGACCTCATGCAAGCCCTCAAGCTTCCCATTATACTCGCCGCCCGCCCCGGGCTTGGAACCATTAACCACCCCCTGCTCTCCATCCAAGCACTCCGCGCCGAGAGGCTTGATATCGCGGGCGTGGTCTTCGTCGCCACCACCCCCGACGAATCCAGCTTCATCGAAAAAGACAACATCACCACCATTGAACTCTTTGGAAAGGTTCCCGTCCTCGGAACCCTCCCCTACTGCGCCGCCCTACAAACCCCGACGCCCAACTATGAAAGTCTCCCGGATTCCGTAGCCACTGAAACCAAAACGATCGCGGATCAACTGGGAATTTGAATCCTGAAAAAAAGATATAAATATAGAAATTAACAGATCATAACCGAACAGGATTTAGTCAAATTTAACCCGATTAAAACCATGGCCTTGAACCAATGCAGGTTTTAAAAAAAACGATCTGATGACCATAAGTAAATGCTTCTTATTGCGCCGAATGAACTTTGCCTCGTCATATTTTATGATGTAAATTACAAAATCATAGAAGGAGTAAAGAAAATGAAAATTGAATCCATACGGCTAAAAAACTTTAAGGGGTTTAAGGATATGCGCATGACGCAGATCCCCAACTTTTGTGTAGTAGTTGGCGCCAACGGATCTGGAAAAACTACCTTATTTGATGTGTTTGAGTTCTTAAAGGATTGCCTCACATATAATGTCAACAAAGCCTTTCAAAGTCGCGGAGGCTTCCATGAAGTTATTTCTCGCGGATGTGAACAGGAAACCATTCTTTTCGAATTTAAGTTTCGAATGCCAATTGCTGGCGTTGAGCGACTCGTAACCTATCAGTTGGAAATCGAGAAGAAAAAAAATAAACCCAACGTAAAGCGCGAGATTCTTCGATACAAACGAAGCTCATACGGTTCCCCCTATCACTTTCTCGATTTCAAAAATGGAAAAGGGTATGCGATTACCAATGAAGACGAATTCAACAAACCAGATAACGAACTCAACCGAGAAAATCAAGAATTAGAGTCCTCTGATGTTTTAGCCATAAAAGGACTCGGACAGTTTCAACGCTTCAAAGCAGCAAACTCGTTCCGGCAGCTGATTGAAAATTGGCATGTTTCAGATTTCCATATCAACCTTGCCCGAGGAAGTAAAGATGCGACCGGTTTTGATGAGCATCTTTCAATCTCTGGTGATAACCTCCAACTCGTTGCCAAAAACCTGTACGATACTGAGCGCAAACTATTCGACAAAATAATTGAACAGATGAAAATACGTGTACCCGGAATTGGCTCGATTGAGCCAGAACCAACGGTCGATGGTCGACTTCTACTAAAGTTTAAGGATAGCGCATTTAAAGATCCATTCATCGACAAATATGTATCTGATGGAACAATTAAGATGTTTGCCTATTTAGTACTTCTCTACGACCCATCCCCTCATCCGTTGTTATGCGTCGAAGAACCCGAAAACCAACTCTATCCAAAACTGTTATCAGAGCTTGCGAAAGAATTTCGAATTTATGCAAACCGCGGAGGACAAGTGTTCGTTTCAACACACAGCCCCGACTTTCTAAATGCCATAGAATTAGAAGAGGTCTTCTGGCTTGAAAAACAAAATGGATATACACAAATAAAACGGGCCTCGGGTGACAAACAGGTTGCCGCATATATGAACGATGGCGACCAGATGGGCTACCTTTGGAAGCAAGGATTCTTTGGGGGAGTTGACCCGAAATGATTACGCTGGTTTCTCTACTGGAAGAGCCTTCAGCGGGAGAAATGCTGTCCGGCATTTTCAAGCGACTCCTCCCCGCACATGTTGTTCCAATAATTATTCCATTTGAGGGAAAGCAAGATTTAGAAAAACAACTGGTGAAGAAAATCCAAAACTGGCAAAAACCCAGCTCTGTTTTTCTTATTCTTCGAGATCAAGATGCGGGGGATTGCATCGCGATAAAAGATAGGTTGCTTGAAAAAGTGAAGATTTCCGGAAAGCAGGATTGTAGTTTGATCCGACTTGCCTGCCGCGAACTGGAAAGTTTTTATCTTGGTGACATGCAAGCGATTGAAGCGGGCCTTCAACTTTCGGGTATAATCCAACAGAGAGAAAAATCAAGATATAGAATCCCCGATTCACTGGGAAATCCTTCGGAAGAACTTAAGAAGCTAACCCGAAACAGCTATCAAAAGATAGCTGGCTCTCGATCCATTGCCCCACACCTCAATCTAAATGGAGAAAATCGCTCTCATAGTTTCAATGTTCTCATCTCGGGAATTAAATCCCTGATCAATTCATAGGTTTTTAAGACCTCCAACGCTGGATAATCCCTCGTGAAAAATAGACTCTTCCATCCTTATACGCCCTTTTCGGCGAAAAAAAGGGAGGGGCTGAGCAATTAAAAGCCCCGCCTAAAAAGACATGAAGATCTCCCCCATGAACGATGCCGAAAAAATACAGACTCTGCTTCAACACAACACTCCTCAGCAGTTGCAAGAGGATGCCGGGGGCCTACTTCTCCGATATCAAAATCCGAATATGGGTCAACTGGTGGCCTCCGAGCGGGCGGCCTTTTATTTAAATATTCTTTATAGCTTATTGCTCTTTCGGCGCAGCCACGAGCTCGAACCACTTAATGAGGATATTTTCAGCTTTGTTCTTTCTGCTCAGCAAAACGAAGCAGACGGGAGTTACGATGCCACACTCTTCAATCAGGATATGCGGCAACTTGAACAGTGGGATCTGATCTCCAAACGGATTGAGCGCGAACGATTGCGGGGGTATAAGGATTCCCGTCGGCAGAAATTCCGCTTCAGAATCTCACCACAGGCTCTTTCTTTTCTGCAATGGGTCGAAGATCAGTTGCGCGAAGTGCTGGAACCGGAAAGAACCGATACCCGGAACCTCCTTGAGGAAGTTGCCGGGGGCGTGCGCGAACTGCTGAGAACGCTAAACCAAGTTCAGAAAACAAATCCCGACCTCGAAAAAGCGCGATCGGCCACCTATCGTCTTGCGCGCCTTGGTCGACTTACGATTGAAATCAACCAATCGCTGGCCGATTTCAACGCCCAACTGACGGCATTCACCTTGGAACGCTACGAAATCGATACGGCCCGCGCCCTTATCCGCGAACTCGAACATTTTCTCGAAAGCTACATCAACCGCATTCAAATTCTCCGCAAGGAAATCATTCCCGAGTTCGAAAAGCTTGCTTCCCCCCGCCTCTCTCCGCGTTGGGAGCTCTGCCGAACGGTGCTGGAAGAAGAAGCTCGCAATGCCTCCATGCTCCTCAGTACCCGATCCATCCCTGCCGCAAAGCAGGAAATTGAACGACTCATTCGCTTTTATGAAGTCGGCGGACAACTCGACCACCTTTGCGCCCGCGTTCGCAGTTCAGCGCTTGGCGTATGGAGAAAACTCTCCACGCATTTGCGCGAGCTGGAACGAAAAAGCCACCGCATGGAAGATCTCAAAGATCGTATTTCTGAAATGGCGACATGCTCAGCCGATGCGACCTTCTCGGAGTTTATCACCGAGCTTATCGCTCCGGCTCGCATGATGGCCGATATGCACTACTGGGATGCCGCCGAAAAAGCCGACCCGCCGCAACCCCGCCTCGAACAGCACACGACTAAACAGACTCCCATTCGCTATTTAACGCCTAAGCCCAAGGGGGATTCCGCCGAGGTCCGTTCGCTCAACGACGAAAAACTCGATCGGTTGCGGGAATGGCTAGAGAAAACACACACGAACTGGCCAGCCGCCCTCTCTCAAGGAACGTTTACCGATTTCACCGACCACGCCGCCGTGATTGAATTTGCGCGCTACGGTCTATTGGGGAGCGGGCGAAACCTCGCCAAACGGAACCTCAAAATGGAACCGACTTCCATCGAAACCGATATCGAAATCGACGAACGAATCCTGCGCTTTAAAGAACTTATAATATCCCTAACCAACCGAGAGACTCCGGATGAATATTGATTTCCAACGCCCCCGCTCTATGACCGACCTGCTTGATCGCTACCGCGATCGTGTGCAACCCGTACTCAACATGCTGCTTGAATGCCCTTATTTTTATCAACAGGACGACCCCAACGCCTTCAGCTTTCTCAACCGCTACCAGCGCGAATTTTCCGCCTTCTTCTCCGAGCACTTTGGCTGGGAACTCATCATCGATGCCAAGTGCGCCCGCGTTTACAAACCCCAGTGGTACAACTCCGAAATTTCTCAAAAAAACCGCGAGCTCTTCAACTTCACCAAACGGAATGAATGTATTGCCTTCATGCTTTTACTCGAGTTTTTTGAGCACACACTCGAAGTGGAATCCATTACCGTGGACGAACCAGAAAACCTGCGCTTCCGGTTTGGCGAGTTGCTCCACTACATTCATCAACGCTTCCACGATCTCTATCCGCACAACAAAACGGAATATACCGAAGAATTTGTCCGCGCAAAAATTGTTCGGTCCATCATGCCTCAGCTCGAAAAACATCGCTTTCTCAAAAAAATACCGCCACCCCGAGATGAAGCCATTAGCGATGCAGACACCATTTACGAAGCCTTGCCCGCCTTGTACCACTACAACATCACGCGTCTCTCCAGCCCCTTGAACCCCGCAAGCGAAGCCGCCGACCTCGTTGCAGATGAAACGAAGGAACCTTAACCATGCACAACTTTCGCATTCACCGCATTCGGATGATCAACTTCCACAACTCCACCCATGAAACCATCCCCGTAAAAAACGGCGGCCATCTCTTTCTGCTTGGCGATAATGGCTCGGGGAAAACCACGGTGCTTGATGCCGTGCACTATGTTCTGACTGCGGGACACTCGATGGAATTCAACTCGGCCGCCCGCGTGGCGGGGAGCCGCAAAGACAGCGGCCGCCGCGCACAGGGCATTGTCATGCGCTACAACATGACCGCCGAACCGGCCACGTTGAACCCCGGCGGCGGAGTCTCCTATGCCGCGGTTGAGCTCATCGACAACCACAACAAATCGCTTGTACTTGCCGTCGGACTCTCCTGTTCGAGCATGGATGAATCCATCCACCACTGGGGCATCATCCGTTCCGGAACCCTTGAAGAGGTTCCCTTTATTATCGAAGAACTCAATGGGGAACGCCCGCGCAACCAGCGAGAAATGAAAGCGGCACTCGACAACAAAGGATTCTACGGTCGGATTGGCAGCTACCGTCGCGACCTCGCAACTCGGCTCTACGGCTCCGAAACCACCTATAGCGAGGTCTGCAAGTTCCTCTCTACCAGCAAGGCCTACCGCGAAATTGTCTCGAGCACCGGCGACTACCACCTGCTCTTCCGCAAACTACTTCAAGAACCCGATCCCGAAGTCTTCGAAAAAGTCATCAGCCAACTCAAAAGCCTTGAAGACAGCCGCCAAGACCTCGAACGGATGCAGAACCGACTGGGCTTTCTTACCGACCTCGCCGAGTTACACCACTACGTTGAAACCCTGCGTACCCGTCAAGCCGCCCTCCGCTGGCTGACGCACGACCTTCAGCAAAAACAGCACCTTGCAGAACACAGCCGGCTCGTCGAAAAAACCGACGCCGAAAAAACCGGCTCCAAAACCTGTCCGCTCAGAACAAGAAAAACAAAGTCGCCTTGGAAGAGCTGAACCAACGGATCTACGAACTCGGGAACCAGGACAAAGACGGGCTCGTCCACCTCCAGCGTCAATTAGAGCTCGCGGTGAAAAAAGCCACCACCGACCTCGAACAACTTCAACTCGACTGGAACAATCTGACCTGCCAATTGGATAAAAAAAACAGCGAACTCAAAAAGCAACGGCAACAACACCTCAAATCCATCCAAAAATATTTCACCGCCATTCATCGGGCGGCAAGCCCTCTTTCCTTCTCGGTTCAGCCCGTACTCAACCAACTGGATGCGGCAACCACCAGCGAGCAACCCGAACTCCTGATCCAAAATCTAAATATACAAAAAACGGTCTCGGAAATCGACGAGCCGATCCAGCTTGAACGGGAGAAGAGACAAGACCAAAAAAATACGAGCCACCGGCTCTCCGAAGAAATTCAGAAACTCGAAAAACAACTTGAGCACAAACAAAAACAGGGAGAAACCCAACCCCTTATCGAAGGGTTTTCCGCCGCCAAGCAACGGCTTTCCGAAAAAATGTTTACCGCCCAACCGCTCTACGCAGGGCTCGCACCGCGCGCCGGAACGACCCGCAAAGAACTTGCCACGCTTGAGCAACTCATCGGCGAAGAGATTCTCGGCACTTGGATTGTTCCGCCCCAAGAGGAAAACGCCGTGCGCTATCTGCTGTTTACCCGTTTCCCGGCACAGACTCTCGCGGTCGTGGAATCCGATGCAACGGACTCCCTTTCGGATTGGATACGCCACTGGTTCGATCCCGCCCAATCCGACCCCAATGCCCTCATCGCTCTCCAACGCGAAATGACTTCCACCCAGGGCCCTTCCACCCAAAAGTTTGATACCTTCGAAACCCTTGCCTTTCGCGCTCGCCAACAAAAACTGCACGGAAACCCGGTACGCCTCCTTGGCGCAGAAATGCGGCGAAAACAGTTGGAAAAAGAGATCAAGCTGATCGAAAAAGAGCTTAAAACCCACCGCACCGAAAAGAAAAATTCAGATGCAATCCTCCAGAGAATGGATCAACGAATCCAAGCCTTCCTCAATCTCAAAGCGACCCTCGAATACGCCGAACTTCACACCGAAGCCCACCTAACGCTCGCTACCTTCCACCAATCCAACACCCTGCATATTCAAACGGAAAACGCCTACGAATTGGTCAACCGCGCGGAAGAGGATCTGGCCACTCATAGCGAGAAGCTGACCGATGTTCGCCTCCAGATTGAGAGCAAGGAGCTTCACGACCTTGAAGAACGCATGGCCCATCTAAAAAAGGAACGGATCAAAAAAGATCGAACGCTTACCAAAGACCAGAAAGAAGAAGGCAAACTCGAGAATGAGATCAAACGTGCGCTCTCCTTTACCGCCGGTTTGGTGAATTCCATGCATGAAGAGCTTGCGAAACAAAAAGAGGCCGAGGAATCGCTCCGCCTCTTTGGCGATTTTGAAGAGGAGGCTCTGTTTGTGGCTCGCATTCTCGATCTCGCTGATTATACAACAGCCGACCAAGCGCAAACTAAAAAGGAAGAGCTTCTCGCCGAAATCATTGAGAAGGAGACCGAGCTGAAAACAATGGCGGCGGGGCATGAAGGGCAGAGCTTCTCGTTTGTCTACGACAAGGAGCGCAACACGCTCTCCGATCGGCGCAGCATGTCGTCCGATCAGGTTCTTGAAGAGCTTTCGCACCACCATCGAGAACAGCAGGAGCTTATTACCGAAGAAACCCGGCGGCTTTTTGAACAGTTCATTATGCAGGATCTGCTCACCGCCTTGCGCGATCGCGTTACTCGCCTGATGGATATGAGCCGCCGCATCGGCAACGTCCTTAAAGAGCGCGAATTCGGCAACAACCGCTACACCTTCAGTGCCAAGCCGCTCCCCCCCTTCAAGCGAATCTACAACCTCATCCGCAGCTATAGCGAACTCGCCGCCGAAAACCCCGCCCTCGAACTGCGCGAATTCATCGAGGAGCATCAGGAGGAGATCATCAACACCGCCCCCGGCGATATGCCCGCGCTGCTCGACTACCGCAACTGGTTCCTCTTCGACCTTCAAGTTAAAAGCGGATCTTCCGAAACCACCATGGATCGCAAGACCAAGAGCATCGGTTCGGGGGGCGAACAGGCGGTTCCGAACTATCTGATTATCCTCACCATTGCCCACTTTCTCTACGACGTTCCCGCCGTAAAACTCCCCCTGCTTCTTTTTGATGAAGCGTTCTACGGCATCGACGCCCAGCGCCGCGACCAACTGCTGGCCTTCGCCTCCGACCTCAACCTCCAACTCTTTGTCGCCTCCCCCGATCAAGATGGCGTCAAAAAAGAGATTCCCTACTCCACCTCGCTTTTTGTCATCAAAGATAAAAGCTTTGGCATTCATCTTCATGACTTCCACTGGGAAAACCCCAAAGAGGGTGTTCAGCAGGATCTGCTCAACCCCCAAACCACCGCCCCGCAAAAAATCGGGTTTGGAGAGGAGCTTGGCTCATGACCCCATCCGATCTTTGGAAAAAACGCATCGAACAAACTCCCGGTCTCGTGCCTTATCTCGAACCCATTGCAAAAAAGTGGGCAAAAGGCGTTGCGCTACCCAAGCGCATGACCCTCGGCTCCGAGCCCCGCGACCCCGACCTGCGCATCGCTCTCAGCCGCCTCTTCGGCGAGATTGATTACCGCAAGGGAAAAATCATCGCAGCGATTCCAAAGCCACTCCGCGACAACCTTACCCTCGAAGCTCTTGCCGAGCAGCTCGGGATTAGAATCATACCGAAAAATAATTCAAAACCGGAGGTATCCGCTATTCTCCAGCGGTTGCGCCTGACCCATCCCCAACTCAAACCCGTCCACCAATGGATGGCTCATTCCCCAGAAATCGACCGACTCCTCTCCAACAATCCACGATACGCCGTTACCCTCCTCGGGCTCCTCAAAGCCGCCACCTATCTCTTCGACAACAGCACGCCCGTTACCCTCTCGAAACTCGGCTCCGTTTTTCTCAACGACAGTAAAATCCTGCGCAACAAAAAAGCTCTCCCCTATAGCCTTCTGGGCGGTATGATGCTGCAATTTCTTGAACTTGAAGACTATCCGGAAAACCGTAGCGTCGCCCTTCGCCAGTTTGGCGTCATCAGCAATCCCGCCACGACAAACGCAGCTCTTTACGGCCCGCTCGCACTGATCCGGAACGGACGCCCCGACCCCTGGATCGCCAACCGGCACCAGAGGCGGGAAATCGTGATCCTCAACAGCACCAATCTCGAAAATGTCGAAGCGGTGCAACTCCCCGATGGCATCGGCACCGTCATTACCACCGAAAATGCCGCCCCCTTCCACGAGCTGACCCTCGAAAACCACCAAGCACTCGTTCTCTACACCGGCGGCTACCCCAACGCGATCATCTGCCGCCTGCTCGACCTGCTTCATGAAGCAGGGGTCTCCTGCAAGCACTGGGGCGACTCCGATCCCAATGGACTGCTGATCGCCTCTCTCATTGATCGCCGCATCAAAACAACCCTCTTTCGGTGTGGAATCGAAGAGGTTCTCCGGCATGCAAACGACCTCATCCCCCTGAAAGGAGCCCCCCGCCAGCTAGGACTCAGCCTCTTGAAAAACCATCCCGACTTCAAATTCCGCGAAGAACTCGAACTTACCCTCCGAACTGACCACTGGTTGGAACAGGAGAGCTGGCATCCCTCTACATAAACTTCTAGGTTTCCCTTTGTCGTTAACCCAATAGGTTCCCTCCCATGAAAAACAAAATTTTCCATCCCTACACCCCATTCTCGGCCATCGAAAAAGGCTTCCCGAACATGGTGCGCGGCGAGGGGATTTACCTCTTCGATGAGACGGGAAAGCGCTATGTCGATGTGGTGTCGAGCTGGTGGGCGTGCGCGTTGGGGCACGGGCATCCGGCGGTAGTTAAAGCGATTCAGGAACAGGCGGGCGTTTTACAGCATTCCATTACGGGGAGCCTTACGCATCCCAATGTATTGGCGCTGGCCGAGCGACTGGCCGGACTGATGCCGTCGCCGGATCGCCATACGCTGTTTGCAAGCGATGGCTGTTCGGCGGTGGAGGCGGCGCTCAAATTTGCGGTTCAATATGGGTATAATCGCGGGCTGACCGAAAAAACGTGGGTGATTGGAATGGATCAGGGCTATCACGGCGACTCGCTGGGCGCCTTGGGGGCCGGGTTTGTGGATGACTTCCATAAACCGTTTGAAAAAATAGTATCGCATCCAGCCAAGCTCCCCTTTCCGCTCAACGGCGATTTTACGCCCAGCCAAAACGTAATTGAGGCACACAAAGACCAATTAGCCGCCGTGATTGTCGAGCCGCTCTGCCAAGGCTCGGCGGGCATGCGGATGTATCCAGCGAGCTATCTCAAGCAACTGGCCGACTGCTGCGCCGCAAACGACGTTTTATTGATTATCGACGAAGTGGCGATGGGGTTTGGCCGCACAGGGAAACGCTTCGCCTTCAACCATGCGGGGATTGATCCTGATATGGTTACCGTTGGCAAGGCGCTGACGGCGGGCTATATGCCGCTGAGCGCCTGCATTGTGAAGGATAAAATTTACGATACCTTTTCAGATGCCGGACCAGCTGACTGCACCTTTTACCACGGCAACACGTATGCCGGGCATCCGATCGGCTGCGCCGCTGCGCTCGCCGCACTGGATATCTACGAAGCCGAATCGACCGTTGAGCGCGCCGCCGAAATGGCCGAGAAAATGAAACAATGGATGCAGCCGATGGCGGAACTTGATTGCGTGAAGGAGCTTCGCTTCCTTGGCATGATTGGGGTGGTGGAACTTAAACCTGAAGCCAAGCCGCAGGTGGATAAAATCAAGCAATCACTCCTTGATCAAGGCTACCTCTTCCGCCCGCTCGGCAATGTCTTCTATCTCATGCCACCGCTCGTCATTTCCGATGGCGAGCTGCACGCCGCCGTCTACGCTCTCCAGCACACCCTCGAGGATTTGGGTTGATACGAACAGGTCTCAACGCATCGGGATCATTCGCCTTTTTAACCACAAACAAGCTCCTTTTTTTGCGGAGCAAATACTGCGGCCTGACAAGGCTCTACAACCGGCTCCTAGCCGATTGAAAAAAACAGTTCGCCGTCCTGAAGAGCCACACATACCTTGGAGCCCTCCACACTCTCTCCGGTAATAATTTTTCGGGCGAGCGGTGTTTCCAAATGCTGCTGAACGAATCGTTTAAGGGGGCGGGCGCCGTAGACGGGATCGTAGCCCTCGCGGGCAATGAACTCTTCGGCCTCCTTTCCAATTTCGAGTTCGATGCCCTGTTGTGCGAGTCGCCCCTTCAGTTCTTTAACGAGTAGCTCGACCACGCTGGTGATTTCGTCCAACGTCAACGGCTTGAACAACACCGTTTCGTCGACGCGGTTGAGGAACTCTGGGCGGAAGTGCGCCCGCAAAGTCTTCATTACATCCTCGCGCGCGCCCTCGGAAATATGCCCAGAGGAATCGATCCCTTCGAGCAGGCGGGTCGATCCAATGTTGCTGGTCATGATGATGATCGTATTTTTAAAATTTACCGTGCGCCCGTGCGAGTCGGTCAAGCGGCCATCTTCCAAAATTTGCAGAAGCACGTTGAATACATCTGGGTGCGCCTTTTCGATTTCATCGAGCAGCACCACGCAATACGGCTTATGCCGCACGGCCTCGGTTAACTGACCGCCCTCCTCGAATCCAACGTAGCCCGGCGGTGCACCAACCAAACGCGAGACGGTGTGCTTTTCCATGTATTCGCTCATGTCGATCCGCACCATGTTAGCTTCGGAATCAAACAGTTCCCACGCCAGCGTACGCGCCAACTCGGTCTTTCCGACGCCAGTCGGTCCGAGGAATAGGAACGAGCCAATCGGCCGGTTCGGATTTTTGATTCCGGCTCGCGCCCGCAGCACGGCATCGGCCACGGCTTGGACGGCTTCGTCCTGACCGATCACCCGCTCGTGCAAAATATCGTCGAGTTTTAGAAGTTTTTCGCGCTCGCCTTCCATCAACTTGGTGACGGGAATTCCAACCCACCGCGCAACGACTTCGGCAATTTCCTCCTCCGTCACCTCCTCGCGCAACAGGCTTCCCTCCTCGCGATTCCCGATTTCGACCTCGGCCTTTTCAAGTTGTTTTTCAATCTCCGGAATTGATCCATGACGCAGTTTGGCCACACGTTCGAGGTCATACTCACGCTCCGCCTTTTCAGCCTCCTGCCGCGCCAGCTCCAAACTTTCGCGTAGGCCACGAACTCTTTCAATGCCGCCTTTCTCGTTTTCCCACTGCGCTTTCATCATGTCAGCCTCGCCACGCAAGTCGGCAAGCTCCTGCTGAAGCACCTCGAGCCGCGCCTTGCTGGCCTTGTCCACCTCCTTTTTTAGCGCGGTGGCCTCGATCTCCAAACGCATCACCTTGCGGGTAATTTCATCAAGTTCGGCAGGCATCGAATCAATCTCCGTACGGATGGTGGCACACGCCTCGTCCATCAGATCAATGGCCTTGTCCGGCAGGAAGCGGTCGGAAATATAGCGGTCCGACAGCACCGCGGAAGAGACCAGAGCGGTATCTTGGATGCGAACGCCGTGGTGAACCTCAAAGCGCTCCTTCAAGCCTCGCAAAATGGAGATAGTGTCCTCCACGCTCGGCACATCCACCACCACCGGTTGGAAGCGGCGCTCGAGCGCGGCATCCTTTTCAATATGCTTGCGATGTTCGTCGAGCGTGGTGGCACCAATGCAGTGCAACTCACCGCGCGCCAGCATGGGCTTGAGCATATTACCGGCATCGGACGACCCTTCTGTCTTACCCGCCCCCACAATCGTATGTAGCTCGTCGATAAACAGAATAATCCGCCCCTCGGAAGCCTTGATTTCGTGGAGCACGGCCTTGAGCCGCTCTTCGAACTCGCCTCGGTATTTTGCGCCCGCCATCAGCGCCGTCATATCCAACGCCCAAATCGACTTGTCCTTTAGTCCTTCTGGCACATCGCCACGCACAATGCGCTGGGCGAGGCCCTCGACGATCGCCGTCTTACCCACCCCCGGCTCGCCGATGAGCACCGGGTTATTCTTGGTCTTGCGCGAGAGGATACGGATAACCGAACGGATTTCAGCATCTCGGCCAATCACCGGATCCATCTTTCCCGACCGGGCGACCTCGACGAGGTCCAGGCCATATTTTTCCAGCGCTTCGTACTGCCCTTCTGGATGATCCGAAGTCACGCGCTGGTTGCCGCGCACCTTTTCCAAAGTCTGAAGCACCGCATCGCGATCCACCCCGTTGTCCTTGAGCACATGAATTTCATCGGCCAGCACCAACAGCAGATGCTCCACCGAAACAAAATCGTCTTTGAGCTTGTTAGCCTCATCGGCCGCCTTCACCCATAGCTGATTAAGTCGTTGGCTAATGTAAAATTTACCCGCCTCCGTCGCTCCGGAAACACGCGAGCGCTTTTCCAGTTCCTGTTCCACCTGCGCAGTAACCACCGGCACCGACGCACCCATGCCCTCGACTAATCGTGAAACCAACCCATTCTCTTGCTCCAGCAGAGCAAACAGGAGATGTTCCGCGTCAATTTCCCGATGGCCATAGCGCAACGCCTTCACCTGCGCCTGCTGCATCGCTTCTCGAACTTTCTGGGTCGTTTTGTTCATATCCATCTTTTTTCCTCCATGAAAACTAATAAAGCACAAAGCATCAAGTATGCCTCCACAAAAGGAGGTAAGTTTCTTCCCTTTTACTCAATACAAGCCAATAAATTAGAGACAAAATGCGCCGTGGTGAGCCATATTGTCCCGCTCCAAAAAGTGTTTCGGCGAGACCAATACAGCCCCGTTCGCCGACTAGAATTTGTTTGTTCACAGGAGCCGCCCTGTTAAGCTATCCGTCATGGTCAGATCCATACATATGCTGCTTCTATCAGCCTGTTTGACGGCTTCGGCTCAGGTTGAATTTTCCGACATGCGAACCCTTGAGCATAGCCTTTGGGAACCTCCAGCCGTGCTGGTAAACTGGCAGGGCTGGGCGCAACGCGATCTTTCGATTCGAGGAAGCAGCTACACGGGCGCGGGCATTTCGATCAACAGCCTCAATCTGAAAGTACCCTACTCCGCGCACTTTAATTCCGAACTTCCGCTGGCTGTAAATTTCTTCGCTGCCCCTGCGGTTCAACAAAATACCTTGGCCTATACCACCAAACCGCAGGGGGATCGCGGACAAGCCGGAATGGGGATCGGAACCAAAGAGCACTATACCGCCAATCTCTCCGCCTTCAATTCGGGCGTGGGGGGGTTCTTGGAGATGGGAAAAGCACGCCAAATCGACTACGAGGCCAACGATCTCGACCGCTATGCGGGCGGCGCACAGCTCCAGCACTTCGTGAACGACTGGCAGATCGACTTAATCGGAACGAGGCAGAAAAAAGAGTTCGGCGCGCAAGGCTACTATGGAATACCGGCCAACCAATCTGCCGAACAGACGACCGAGGACACCCTGATCTTTCTCGGTGCCACGCGCGGCGATCTGAACGATGCCTACTTCCGAGCCAGCGGTGCATGGCGGCAGTTCGATGATACCTACCGAACCACGGGCGTCTTTTCCGATGTCCGCTCCCGCTTCGGCACCGTGGCCCTTGAAGGCCGCACAATGGAGATTCAAAATATTGCGCTCAATCTGCGGGGTGATCTTGAGAACGAGCAGGTGGACGGAACCGTTGGAAGCCAAGACCGTACACGCGGGTCGGTACTCATTTTGCCAGAGGCGCGGTTCGAGCGGTGGGTGCTAAACGCTGGACTGAACTCCGTTTTCCAGACGGCAGAATCGGCCGAATTTCTGCCGCAGGCCGGGATCGACTGGTTCGCAACCGATAACTCCACGCTCTATATGGCCTATTCCGAAACCATCCAGCAACCCGACTACCAAACCCTAGAAAGTAATGCCCTGCTCCAACTCCAAAAAACACAAAACAGCGAAATCGGCTTCCGGCAGTTTGCTTCGGCCCACCTCGATTGGCGCATCGCAGCTTTTCACCGGCGACTGGAAAACGCATCGGATTGGGTCGGCGGAACGGCGACGGATCTCGGAACGCTGAATCTTGCCGGGGCGGAGTCGGAGGTCAGCTTTTATCCCTCCGATGCGCTGGAGCTGCGCGCCTTCTATCAATGGATTTACACAGACAACCGCCGCACCGATGGATTCTACGAGCTCGACTATCCCGAGCACCTACTCAATTTTTCTGGGCACTGGAAATTTACGCCCAAATTCATTCTATTCGCCGTCCAGACCCTACGACTCCAAACCGATAACGACGCCCGCACAAGCCGTGATTTTGGCGCCGAAGCCTCGCTGGGCTTGCATTGGTTCCCGCCCATCGCCCATAGCATCCGGCTTTCACTTCTGGTGGACAACCTGTGGGGCACCGACTTCCAAGCCCTCCCCGGTTTGAAGCCGCCCGAACGCACCGTCTTCACCGGAATCACTGTGGCTTGGTAATGGAATTAACCCCTCGACGGGTGTCCATTAAACTGGGGTTACTTCAGATCCGTTCAGATTCCGTCAGACCACAACAGATTAGCCCCTGTCGGAATAATTTTCCCGCTTCCTGTTCATCATGCCGTTGGATGGCTTCGCCCATGAAAGAGCCCCGCCGTTTACCCGAAACAAATAAAATAACGATTTAGGCGGACTGGTACCTTTTTCAAGGCGGACTGATAACCATAATAGGTTCTTTGAAATGAGCAGGCCGTTGAGAAACGGCTATGGAAGGCTATTTTGTGTTTGACCGGAACCTATAATGGGTGACCCCTTTTCAGTAAGGGAAGCATCCATGCCTATCCGGTTGACTCACCATGCCACAACATGTAGCGTTTTTCGCTATGAAAACACGCTCACCCGAGTCGCTACTTGAATTTCAACGAATGTTTCCAGGCGAATTTGAGTGTATCGCCTATCTTGAGGCGATTC
>JAJRRI010000122.1 GCA_024279685.1 Verrucomicrobiota bacterium
AAAAAGAGGGGATCCCAGCCCAGAAGCAACCCGCCCAAAGCCCATTCGATCACGACCACCGACCGCATGGCGTCGAGTCACTGGAAAGAAACAAAAAGAAAACCATGGAACCGCCCCCCGGCATTCCATACAATCCCCATACGTAAGTTGGAGCGTTTCGAGAGGCTCAGTCCAACCAAATTTTATCCATCCAGCCATCAGCTTCTGCGGTAGATTTTGATGTTTTTGTGAAGCTGGACGGATAAAATCCTAATCGTTAGGTGTTGTCCCTCTCGCAGTTCGGGCTAGTGGGTGCTCGTCTCGCTTTCCGGACCGCACGTGGCCTCTCCTTGATACCAGATGATCCCGCGCAGGATATAAGGGGTCGTCTGAGAGAACATCAATTCATTCAGACCGGAGGGGCGACGGAAGTTTCTAGCCCCCATGGGCTGATCGGGTCGGGGATTCGGAGTCTCACTCCGTTTATGTTTCCGCTGGAATTCCGTGTGCGCCGTTCTAAATTCGGCATCAGCCTTCAAATACGCTTCTTCGGTGGGGAATTTTTTCAAAATTCCCTTTTCATAGGCCCCAGTAATCCGTTTGAAATCGCTCGGGCTCTCCCGAGTTTCACAGCTCATCCAAGCCTCGATTGGTGACCCCCCGACCGAACAACTAATGATTCCCACCGGCACGCCGAGAGTCGCCTGCAGATCTTTCGCGAAGGAGTAGGCCGCAGCGGAAAATTGTTGAACATTTTCGGGGTTGGCCTCCTCCCATTTTGGTTTTTGATCCTCGAATAATCAACGGTCGATTCTTGGAACTGGCCTTCATTTTCCGTAGGAATACTCGCCAGGATCTCTGTTCGTCGGCCGCCGTCCGAAGGGTCTGTCCCGCAAAAGATACCGTGACTATTTCATTCGGCGCAGCAGCGCCCCAAATTTCGACGGGGTCCTATTGTTAGAGCACCATTCGGTCGGTAAAAATATCCGCAATGAAGCTCGGAAAAAGCCACTCCAGTCCCGAAAAGAACGATCGATAGAATCGATTTGTTTCTCTTTGATCATTAACTTCCAAGTCGACTTATAATAATAACGAGCACGATATATAGAATCCCGCCTGCCAAAGCAACGGCCAACCCTTTGGCATCGTAGACCTGCAATTTGCTAAGTTCCCAGTTGGAATCCGGGCACAGCTTTTCATGATCGAATCGATCAGGATCTTTCATGCTCGCTTCAACCGCTTTGCGATCTTCTTCGATATCAGGATGCACCGGTGTACGTTGCTTTGCATAGAAACGGTCTAGTAACCCAGCATCCATTGGACGGGTTAACGATCCCACCAGAAAGACTGCAATGAAGGGAAAAAGAAGCCTGAATAGAAGGCTGAGCATTTCAACCCGCGCCGGAGTCATGCGGTGGAAGTCCACGCCCATCTTATGCATTAAGTACAATTCAGGTTTGAAAAACCCCCTGCCCGATCGACGTCCAGAGGAGTCTGATCGAATACCGCCATCCCAAAATACTGCACGCGGGGGCGGAGCGTAGGTTTGAACGAATTCGTCTCCCTGCACAATCGCGGGAGGACGCGAAGTCTTCGCAGGGCCTTCCGCAGCAAGGCGTTCCCACGCTTCGATGCGTCGTTCACGAATCGTCACATCTTGCTGGCTAGCGATATAGACTTTTTCTATGGGGGTTGATTTAATCTCGATCAGTAATCCTTCATTATATTTCGCACCCGGCCAAGCCATGATTAATGCCGGAATGGCAAGGGTCAACAGCAGAGAGGTTCCCATAGAGACCCAAACCGCAACCGCATTCGTCCGGCGCCAAAGAAACCCCATTAACATGGCAGGACCACAACTTAGATTAATGAGCAACAGGAATTTGAGCATCCGGAAAATACTCGTGGAGTTGAGGGCAAATAGGATGGCGCCAACAATGTAAACGAGCGTTAAAATGCGCCCCACCGTTACGTAATGTGACTCGGAGCGGTTCGGAAATATGGGTTTATAAATATGATGCGTCAACAAACCCGATACCGTCATCATATGCATGTCAGCCGAGGACATGAATGCGGCGGTCAGACAGGCCAGCATCAATCCAAGTAATCCGACCGGAAGCAAGGCTCGGGCGGCCTTTCCCCAGAGTAGGTCAGGATCTCCAGTCGATTCTCCGAAAAGCCCAACAATCAACAAAGCCAACACAATCCAGAACACCTGACTGGCTCCGCGCATGAGCAAACCGCTCAGACCGCCCCAGCTCGCAATTTTTTCGGTCTTGGCTGCGCCAGCGACGACCAGGTTATTCGAGTAGGCAATGTTTCCGGCTAGATTGATCAAGCCAAAGAGTAAGATATTATACCACGTGAATTCCACCCATCGGGGCGATCCAAACACCTCGAACATATTTGCGGGAAGGGTTTGGTGTAATGCTTGAAAGGCTCCTAATATCCCCGTGGTTCCATGCGTTAAATTGAGTTGATGCATTCCGAAGGGCACTAGCATGACCGTCAAGATCAGAATAAAGAACCCTTGCATGGTATCGGTGTAGACCGCCGCCTCGAGTCCGCCGGTCACGGCATAGAGAAAAACAATGAGTGCGATAGAAAAAACGAGCATCATTTGGTTCAGATAGCTGAAACTTCCTGTCGGTGCTTGCTCTTGGAGTTGAGTGAGTTCGCTTTGCTCCGCCCCCGTCATCCATTCCACCGGTTGAGTCGAGAGGTGAGCCAGTCGTTGCGCCTGTCCATATTCCACTAATTCCTCGGCCGTCAGAGCCGAAACTGGTTTTTCTGTGATCGCCATAAGGGTTTTGGAGGTGGCGTAAAGCCCCATTCCTCCGACCATAAGAAAAAGACAAACCTGCGCAAGCGCATAGACACCCGCCAGTTTCCGCGAATTAAAACGTTCCTCGAAATAGCCCGCCATGCTCATGAGCCGGGTGCGGCGAAGCCATTTGGGGAACAGCCAGCTAACGGGATAGAAGAACGCCCCCATAATGGTCTGTTGCAGTGCTCCTGCAATGCCGTTTACACCTACCACAGAAACGGTATTCACGGCCGATTCGCTGCTAGTGGCTTGCCCAAATTGGGAAAAGGTTTGATAGAATCTATTAAACTGGCGTCCGCCTAAGAAATAATCTTCCTGCGTTTTCACCTTCTTCATGACTCGGAATCCAATATAGATCACCACCGAGAAATAGAGGGCAATAACCACGAGATCAATCCAATGCATACCAAAAAACATAACCACCTCTTTTTTATAAGACTAAAGTAAAACGATGCGTTCCTTCCCGCCGCTCATCACACACCCTGCTCGATGTTCATAATCGCTGTAGAGGCATCATCGTATTTGGGAATTCCATCCTCACCAATCCCCTCCACCACCGGTGGCGGAAAGTGTTCGGGAGCTTGCCCGTGACACAGCATGCGCTGAGTCAGTCGCACGGATAGCTTTTGCACCACAGCACTATACTGTGGGTCATCATAGAGGTTGCGGCATTCGTGTGGATCGTTTTCAAGATCGAATAGTTCCCAGCAATCGAAGCTGTGTACGCAAAGCTTCCATCGATCGGTTCGCAGCATAGCACCGGGACCAAACGAGGTGGGTTGGAATGGGGCGATCAATTTCACTCCGGGTAAGGGCGCCTTGGGTGGGGCAAGTAGTAAACCGCCCTCCGCGTAAACATCCGTTCGTGGTGGCGTTCTTGGGTTCAATAGGCTATTCGCTCGGCTCCCTTCGGGTTGGGCAACCCCGCACAAATCGAGAACGGTTGCAAACAAGTCCATCGCTTCTACCATGCGGTTACTTTCGCCCGGAGGAATTTGGCCACTTGGATCCCATAAAATCATGGGAATGCGGACCATCGAATCGTAGAAGGCCGCCATCTTATGCGTCACGCCATAATCGCCAATAAACTCTCCATGATCACTCCAGAAGAGCACAATGGTTTGATCGAGAATTTCGAGCTTTTCCAAGGTATCTAAGACCCGCCCAACTTGATCGTCAATATAGCGGATCTGCCCGCAATACATGGCCATGGCTTTCTTAAAGTCCATCTCGGAAGCCAGGCGCGAACCGGAGTGTTCTCGCCAAATTTCCATGCGGAGGGGCTCGCCCGCCACGGGTGCGCGCCGAAAATTCTCGGGCAACTCAAACTGGTCTGGAGAAAATAGGGAGGCATAGGGTTCTGGAGCTGTGAAATAGGGATGGGGATCTTGATAGTTCAAGGTGACGAAAAAAGGTTGTTCTTCTGCGCTCCTCCGCTCGATATAATCAATTCCCGCCGTAGTCAGCCGCTCGGTCAAATTATAGGAACTAGAAGCCTCCAGCACACCGGAACTCCAGCTATGGTCATAATCAGAATGCTCATCCATATTCCCCAAACAAATATCTTCGCCTTCATCATAATGAATCCCGATGGAATCCTTTAATGTAACGTGATCTTTCCCAAATAAAGCCCGATGATATCCCGCACGTTCTAGTTCCGTAAGCATATTAGGATGTTCGGGGTGCATTCGTCCGACATAATTGCGGACTCCATGCTCGGAAGGATAGCGGCCGGTCAACACCGAGGTTCGGCTGGGGCCACACATAGGGCATGCCGCGAACGCTTTTTTAAAATTCGTTCCCTGCGCGGAGAGGCGGCTCCAATTTTTGGTTTCAATGAAGGGATGACCATTGGGCGTCATGTAGTCCCAGCGCATCTGATCCGGATTGATAATGACAATGTTGTATTTCGACATATTTCCTTTATATAACAGAATTCGTAACTTACTGGAGGATTAAACGGGCGGCCTCGCTAAGGGGTGTTGCGCGCAGATCACACTCAGGATGCTCCGCCGCTGAACCCATTCCCAGAACACTCATTCCGGCAGCTTTTCCCGCTAGCACCCCCGCATCAGCATCTTCGATCACCAAACAGCATTCGGGAAGAACATTCACCAAAATGGCGGCTTTTAAAAAAACCTGTGGATCAGGCTTACTCCGAGTGATATGGGTTCCATCGCAAACGCCCCCCGCAAACCGATCGCTCAAGCCCACTTTTTTTAAAATATACCCCGCATTTTTACTGGAAGAACCGATCGCTTTTTTTAGGCCTCTTCGATCCAGTTCGTCCAAGAGTTCGATCACGCCCGGAAAGATCGATGCGGAACTCAACGAATCGAGTAATTGTCGATAGATCTCGTTTTTCGCCGACGCCATGGCTTCCTTTTCTGGCTTTGAATAAACTGATTCAGAGCGCTCTAAAATAATCTCCAAGCTCTCTATTCGGCTTACACCGCGCAGACGTTCATTGATCGAAGTATCAAAATAGATATTCCGCTAATCGGCTAACTTTTTCCACGCTTGATAGTGATACTGATCCGTACTCAGCAACACTCCATCCAGATCAAAAATAACGGCTTTAAAGCTCACACGAACCCCCATTATTATATAGTTCTTTCATAAAATCCACCCAGAGAAACTGGCACATGCCCATGTCCTGGCGATTCCCCCAGCCACACCCGAACCGCTTCCCGTTGAGAGGCGGGCGTGTTGCTATAGCAGTTGATGTAATTGGGAACAAATGGGATTTCTGCCAGCTTGTAGGGATCACCAAATGAAGTAAAAATCCCGTTCTCGCGATCATGCCAGAAGCCCGTCCAAAATACATCGCCCACCCCAGCCAACAAACGAGTACTTCCGTATCGGGCAACAATATGCAGGTTAACAAATACGGCATCATACCCCTCGGCAATATGCCCTGAATTTTCCCACGAAGGATTCTGCAAATGATCCACCACAAACCCGCGCTGCCGAAGTTCTTCGTCCACCACTTCCAGCTCTTGGATAAATCCCCGAGTATCATTTTCAAAATAGCAGGTGATCGTCAAAATTTTTGACCCTGGTTTCAGGTTCTGCACGGGAAGTGCCTTCGTAGCATCCTTAATAACCGTAACACTTCGAGATCCAATCTCTTCAGCCCACGATTCATGCATTTTTTTATCCTCCGAGCTCACACTAGGGCGGAGATCTTCAGTAAATAGATTGAGCTTCATCTTCAGTCCCAGCACATTGCCAACGGCTGTGTCTAGGCGTTCTTCTGTAAGCAACCCCGATTCCAAGGCTTGAATCATATGCGGAAAGTCACGCTCGGGCTCAGGCCACAATACCATATCTGAGCCGGTTTGAATATTCATGGGGACCGCCTTTGCAAACGATTCATAGCCCACAAATCCGGCCATTGGAATGGCATCTGAAATTACAGTTCCTTTGAATCCGAGACGGTTACGCAAGAGGTCAATTTGAATTTTGGAAGAGAGGGTTGCTGGCCGAGGGCCTCTATAGTCGTATGGATCGTCCGACCACGGCAACGCCAAGTGCCCCGTCATAACCGTGTATACGCCATCGTCAATCACCGATTTCCAGACTGCGCCAAAGGTGTCAAACCATTGCTCTTCATCAAAGGAATTCACCGAAGTTCGGATGTGAGTATCCCATTCATCCACTCCATCTCCGGGAAAATGTTTGGCGGAAGCCGCCATCAAACTTTCCTGCTGAACTCCTTTAATAAAGGCCCTGGCCAGTCGAGACACATGAACTGGGTCATCGCCATACGTTCGCGTGTGCATCATTGAATTGGCAATGTTGAGCGATAGGTCAACGATCGGACCGAAGGTCCAATGAATACCGGCACTCCGGCCTTCCCTTGCGGTTGCAATGCCCGCCTTCTCTGCCAGCTCCACCGAGTCGGCCGCCCCAATGGCCATCTGCCACGGAAAGAGGGTTCCGCCCTCCAATCGCGACCCCGCCCCGTTGACCAAATCAGCCGTACCAATCATAGGAATTTTACTCACTTTGGCAGCGGCATCCATGATGTCTCGGCAGTCCTCCATCGTTTTATATCCAAAAAACAACCCGCCAATTGAATATTTCTCAATTATTTCTGCCAATTCTTCCGGCGATTTCTTCCATGAATGAAGGCAAAAAACCTGCCCAATTTTTTCTTCGAGGGTCATCTGGGAAATTATTTTATTAATTTTATTCTGCTCCGCAAGCGGCAATGTTCCTTTCATTCCAACTCCGATTAAAAGTTTATAATTTTATTATTTACCGTATCTTATTCATGATTTTTTAGGTAGCTGATGTAGGGGGCAGCACACCCTGATGGCATTCGATCAACCTATATGAGAAGGGGTAATCTCGAAAATTTTCTTTCGGTTTCCTTTATATCCGATTTTAAGTTAGTTATAAATTTCGTAGATCTCCATGGAATCCAGCATCGGAGCCTGCCCTGCCGTATTTACATTGGGTTCAGAAAACTGGATCGTGGTGAAGCGACTTGAAGCCGTAAACCGGACCGAAACATATTGCCAGTCCCCTGCGGAATATTCTGCCGAAACCGATTGGGTATTCGAACCGGTTATATCAATCATCAGCTGCGGGAAGCCGTTTGAATTGACCCGCGCTAAAGAAAAGTTCAGCACATAGGTCTTTCCAATTTCGGTGAGGAGGCTACACGACAGGGTTCCCCCGCCCGTCTCGCCCAGGAACTGAACATAATGCGATCCAGATTCAGCAGGCTGTCCGGTGGTGACCGAGTCGAAGAGCCGGGTCAAATTGTGACCCGTCCAAAGCGTGTTGACTACAGCGAAAAGAGAATCGTTAGCCGGGACGGGAGAATAGCTGTCGAACCCATCTCCAAACATCGGCGACTCCCCGAGCGGAAGCAGAGCGGCCGATACCTTTAGGAATCCGGTCGCATCGGGAGAGGGGTTGAAGAGCGTTGACTGCGTTCCGCCCGTACCTCGGATATGAGCCAGTGTATTCCACGCGTTCGACGTCAGGTGGTCCGTATATTCGCTATAGTAGAACCAATTCGTTTGCGTGTTAACCTCAACCGTTAGATTATTTGCGGAAATAGAAATCGGAACAACGGAAACCTGCCCTGCGATTTGATAGACGGTCGCATCGAGCGTGATTCCATCGGTTATGGGATCAAGCGGGTCGGTGCCCAGCACCCACTCCACTAGATCAGGAACGGTGTCGGAATCCGTATCAACCAACGAATGGGCGGGCGGAATTTGAACCGATGAACCGGCCTGCCACACGGGGAGTCCAGATTCATAGGCTCCACGATCGGGAGCGCTGCCTACATACCCATCGGTTATACCCGGAATCACGATCCCCGAGTCAATATATTGCGATCCCGCAGCCAACCTAAAATCGTAGTTCGCGGCATCTTCAAATTCACTTGCAGGCATGAAATAGGAATTATTCGACTGAATCGCACTCGGAAAAATCAAGCCGCCGCTGATGGAAAGATTATTCGCGATATAGACATTCGTGGGGGAGTGCCCGGGCGTGGTAACGATCCGTAACCCCCATGAATCAATATCCCAAATGGTGTTGTTCGCAACTATGACATCCCTAACCTTTTCAACTCGATTATCGTTCACGTTGATGCCCCATTGTTGCGGCCCAACGACCAAATTATGGTGAACATTGAGGGTGTGAGTTCCGTTATCTATAAAAATACCCACGCTGTACAGCTCTCCATGGTTGTAGAAAAACTCGTTATACGAAATCTCGGAATAGGCGGGTCCCAGACCTTGATGATTAATGTAGAATCCACCGGAGTCAGCCGCCAGCCAACCAAAATTTTCAATCCGGTTGTAACGCACCACATGCCAAGTTCCCGTCCCGTCAGGATAGCCAATCTTTCGTTGTGCCCCATCGATTCCATCGCGACCACAGTCTCGAATTGTGCTATTTTCAACTCGGTTACTGGTGCCAAACATTTGGATTCCGCCCATGCGGCGCCCCAACCAGTTGACATCTTCAATGATGCAGTTATCAAATCTATTTTCCACCCCATCCATGCGAATTCCACTTCCCCAACTGTGGGCAATATAGGAATTGGTCAGTATATTTCTGCTTCCAGATACATGCAAGCCGACGGTGCCATCTAAGGTTCCGCCATAGTCATGTCCGGTAGGATAGGAATGAAGACTCCAAGGCCCTGGATAGCGAAAAGAACAGCTATCGATCCGGCAGGTCGTAGTCTGATCCATGTAAAGAGTGGCCGCATGGAAATTAATATTTTCTAAAACTACATCGATGCACCCATCCAAATAAAATCCAACCAGACGGGAACGGGTCTCGACGGCGGCGGTGGCCAAATTCATTCCTGCTTTTGGATAGAGATAGAGTTGCCCATTGTCCCAATACCATTCGCCGGGGGAATCAAGCGCATTAAGATGGTTGATAATGTATCCACGCCCCGGACCGCTCACTGAAATATCAACGAGCCTGATTCGGGAAATCCATGGCAATTCATTCATAGTGATGGTGTTTCCCGAAGAACTAATAATTTTCCCTATGGAGGCCGTAAACGGATCGGAACCATTTTTCCCGGAGTAATTCCCACCCACCCAGTGCCCGGCCGGCTCGTTCATAGTATCAAAATCTACTCGGGCAAGGCCCGTTCCGGCCGTACTGAGTCCCGTCACGTCCGAGTCCTCCCATTCTTGATTCGATAGCATGTTTTGGGCCGCATCTTCGTTGGGGTAACGCGCCAAATTCATTCTCTGTCCATTGACGAAAAGTTGAGAAACCTGCGTAGGAACCGCAAGTTGCATAATATTTCCAGAATAGGTACTCCATGAATTGGAAGCAAGGTCGCACCCACTCACCACAACATGCGCATTTGAATACGCACCAAACCACAGATCATCCGCCGTCACCAAAACAGTCTCGCGGTAGATACCCTCATGGATAAAGCAGCGATCGCCCGAAGACATAACCGTTACCGCTTTTGAAATCGTCCGAAAGGGAGCTGCTAGTGATCCAGGCGAGCTATCATCCCCGTTCAGCGCGGCCACATGATAATCCACCGCAACAGTAGTCGACGCAAAGAATCCCAAAAGCGCAGAAGCGAATAGCACTTCTATTCTTCTTTTTTTAATCCTTAATGTCCAATTTTTACTCATGATCTACTTTTTCTGACACTTACTTAATAACTCATTAATCTCGTAATATTTTACTCTTCGGCTTAAGACATCTACTTTATTCTTTGATGCAAAATGCTTATATTTTCAAATACCGCTCAAAAAATAATCGAATGGATTACCTGTTCCTTTTAAGAACACGTTATTCGCAAAAGGAAGAACTCAACCCAAACCGTATGAGTACTTAGAGTCATTACCATCCGTCCGTAAGTAATACGTGTTACTTAATCCGATAAAAATTGTCAATTCCTATTTTCGATAGACCGTAGTGAAAGCACGGTCTTTCTATCTACCGCCACTTTGAGCAATGCTGACATGAAGAACCGATTTTCGTAAACAATTCCTCCTCTTTTTGTTTTTGTACGCTCGATGAAGAATACAAAAACAAACCCACATCGGCACTCGAAGAAGTCCTCTTTGAGGGATAACCCTCTGCAATTCAAAATCATAGAGTCTAAAAAGGAGGTTGCACTTTTCACGAAACTCGCCAAGAAATTCCACTACATGGGTGAGGGCTGTCCGGCGGGGGATACGCTTCGGATGGTCGTGGTGGCCGACGGGAAATG
>JAJRRI010000123.1 GCA_024279685.1 Verrucomicrobiota bacterium
CTGCTTGCCCTTTTGGCGAGCAATCAGCTGAATTTTTGTTGGATATCCCATAATGTTCTCCTTTATTTAAATCTACGTATATCCATAGATATTAAAGCAAAAAATAATAGGAGGCAAGTTCGCCTCCTTGTTTTTTTGCCCATCATCTAATCAGTGACTGAGTACTAGAACAGTTTAAAAGCCCTGTATTGAGTTTCCAAGCCTTGTTCATTCCGCAATGGGGGCAAACAAAACCATCCGGCCAACGTAGTTGTTCCAAATATTCACGACAGGATTCTTCCGTCGAAAATCTTTCTTCCAGCTCTCTTTGCGTATTTGGGTATGCATCCATTTGAAGATCAATACCATATACAGCCCAACCTTAGTTAAGTAAATACCCCAGTAATATTTTTCAAATCTGCAAGGATTTCAGGGTATTTAGATGCAAGGTTTCGGGTTTCGCCAGGATCTTCCGTAAGGTGAAATAGAAGACCCGGTTCATTCACGGTGGTTTCATGCCAAACCCCGATCCCTCCGCGCTCGGTAACACTACCTGGGGGAAAATATACTTCCAATTTCCTTTGCGTACCGCAATTTGGGTTAGCGCTTCCTGAATGATACAATAGAGGCATATAGATCGACTTGACTCACGATGGCGTCGGAAATAGCCGGTTTGGAAGTTCCAGGCCAAGTCACAATAAAGGGTACTCGGGTTCCTCCCTCCCAGCGGCTATATTTCCCACCGCGCCACGGTCCAGATGCAAGGTGCGTGCTCTGGCGCTCAAGGGCGGCGCCCCCAATAGCCGTCAAATAATACAGCCCCATTATCAGAGGTCACAATGATTAGCGTATTTTCGTACTGTCCAGTTTCCTTGAGTGTTTCAACCCATCGGCCGACACACCAATCGAAGATTGCCAATGCATCCCCACGAGGACCTAGGTCGGTAGATCCTTGAAAGCGAGGATGCACCACACGCGGAACATGGTTTTCATTTGGTGCGAAGTAGAGGAAGAAAGGATTATCCTGATTATCTTTAATAAATCCGATCGCTTTTTTGAGATACGCATCGGCCATATCTTCATCCTTGAAACGAGCGGAGTGGCCTCCCGTCATATAACCAATGCGGCTGATCCCGTTGACAATGGTGCCGGAGTGCTGCTCGTCGGCCTGAACCTTAAGCAGGTGAGGATGTGAAATTCCAGTCGGGTCATCGCCGACTTTTTCCTCATAGTTCACTTGAATGGGATCGAGGTTCACGATACGACCATCTTCAATATAAACCGAGGGCACGCGATCGGCGGTAGCCGCCATATGAAAGGAATAATCGAAACCTACTTCCTTGGGTCCCAGCTTAATTTGGCTATTCCCGTCCATCGATACTAAAGCTTTTTCTATCTGGTTTTACCTGCTCAAAAAAATTAAAATTTCCAAACTCAACCTTTGGAAATTTTTGATCCCACTCAGTGGCGCGGTGCTCAGTTGGATTTTCCTACCGGGGAATCCCCAAAATCTGGGCCCAGTCTTGCCGGCATGGCTCTCATCGTTGGCGGTATTGTTGCGGGGCAAAAGAGGTCGAATCGAACATAAACTAAATTTTGCATCTAGAAACCACGTCCATCAACGTGGATTTTTCGTGTCTTTAGAGTTCCGATACCGCACGATTTAGGTCTTGGAGAACGGCCTTAGCATCGCCAAAGAGCATCAACGAATTATCGTTGATGAAGAGCGGGTTTGGGATGCCTGCAAAGCCGGGGCTGAGGCTTCGTTTAATAACGATCACCGTACGGGACTTATCGACTTCAAGGATAGGCATCCCGTAAATTGGGCTCGCTTTATCATCGCGTGCAGCAGGGTTGGTTACATCATTCGCGCCGAGCACAATAGTGACGTCTGTCTGCGAAAATTCGGGGTTGATATTATCCATTTCGACCAGTTTGTCATAAGGCACTTCCGCCTCGGCGAGTAATACATTCATGTGACCGGGCATGCGGCCAGCGACGGGATGGATGGCAAACTTAACGTCAATACCTCGGGCTTCTAGCATCAGGGCAAGATCTTGAGTAACATGTTGTGCTTGAGCAACGGCAAGGCCATACCCTGGGGCAAAAATGACCTTTTGCGCATTTTCAAGTAGCATGGCCACCTCCTCTGCGCCACAACTCTTCACCTTGCCTTCGTAAAATTCCTTACCGGGAATGGCGTCCATCTGGTCATCACTGACCATTGCACCACCAAAGAGAACGGAGCCGAGTGAGCGATTCATCGCCTTACACATGATCTGGCTAAGGATAAGACCGGACGCGCCGACGAGTGCCCCACTGATGATTAATCCATAATTATTCAGTGCAAACCCAGTGGCCGCTGCGGCCAGACCGGAGTAAGAATTCAACAGCGCGATCACTACGGGCATATCCGCCCCTCCGATCGCAATGACCAACAGAACGCCTAATCCGAGGGCCACCAAAGAACGCGCAAAAAGATAACACCCACCCTCGTATGGGTTTTGGATAAAGAGAAAGGCCAATACCCCAATCGTTAATACCAGTCCGGCCCGCCAGAGTCCTTGCTTCGGAAGCTTCATCGCCTGGTCGGCATAGCCTTGTAATTTGGCCCAGGCCACAATGCTACCCGTTAACGTAACGGCGCCAATGAGGGCGCTCAGTACCAGTGCAGTCGCCCATGATGCGCTTCCGCCTGAAACGATAAGATAGGTCGATAATGCAACGACAAGCGAGGCCGCGCCGCCGAATCCATTAAAGATAGCCACCATCTCCGGCATCTGCGTCATCGCTACACGCCTCGCCATAATGACCCCTATCGCGGAACCCACTACGATCCCCGCAATGATCCAGCTATAATCTACCACGCCCTTATCGCAGAGCGTTGCCACAACCGCGATGAACATACCAATAGCACCCAGTAGATTTCCACGGGGTGCGCTTCGGGGAGAGCCCAATCCTTTCAATCCCATGATAAAAAGAACTGCAGAAACCAGATAGGCTAGATTAATCCATTCCATAGCCTACCCCTTTTTTCTTTTGAACATTTGAAGCATTCGGTGGGTCACCATGAAGCCACCGACAATATTAATCATGGCCAATACAACGGCCACAAAACCTAGAAAATTAGCAAACCATGATGACCCCTCCGCGCCGGCGCAAAGAAGTGCACCAACCACCGCAATACCGGAAATAGCATTCGATCCACTCATCAGTGGCGTGTGTAGAGTCGGCGGAACTTTAGTGATTACCTCATAGCCGATAAGTACGGCTAAAACAAAAATAATGAGTGCTTCCACAGGGCTATGCTCCTTTTGATTTCATCAGTGGTTTAATCATTTCGTGAACGACCTGTCCGCCATGTACGAGTAGCGCGCCTTTTACAATTTCATCTTCGAGATCAATCGCGAATCCATCCTCCGTCATCATGTTGAGTAAGAAGGTGGTTATATTCTTAGCGAAAAGTTGGGAGGCATGAACGGCAGAGCGAGAGGGATAATCGGTCGTCCCGACAATCCGAACGCCGTGCTTCTCAACCACTTTACCCGCCTCGGCCCCTTCAGTATTCCCTCCCCGCTCGGCGGCAAGGTCGATGATTACGGAACCCGGTTGCATGGCCTGTAACATGTCATCCGTGATGAGTATCGGGGCTTGCTTTCCGGGAATCGCAGCCGTAGTGATCACGACATCAACCGCCGCGACCTTGGCCTTCATTTGCTCCTGCTGCTGCTTATAAAAATCGGCCGATTGCGCCTTGGCATAGCCTCCAGTATCCTCGGTTTCTTCAGTTTTGAGATTAAACTCAACAAACTTGGCCCCCACACTTTCGACTTGCTCCTTTACAGCTGGGCGGGTGTCGTAGGCCTCGACCACCGCACCGAGGCGTTTGGCAGTAGCGATAGCCATCAATCCAGCCACTCCCGCACCGATTACAAAAACTTTGGCGGGAGTAATGGTTCCGGCGGAAGTCATCAGCATGGGAAAATATTTTGGCAGGAGTTCCGCCGCCTCGATCACTGCGCGGTAACCGGAGATCGCAGCCATTGAACTCAACACGTCCATGCTTTGCGCGCGGCTGATGCGAGGCACGAATTCCAACCCGAAACCACTGATCCGTTTCTCAGCCAGATGCTCGATCAAGTCGAGCCGAAAGAAGGCATCCATTAGGCAAATAAGCGTGGATCCTTCGCATAACAAATCAACTTCAGCACGTTCTGGTGGCCGTATTTTGAAAAGGATATCGGCGGAGGCATAAAGAGATTTCGCATTCGGAGCGATGGTTGCTCCAGCTTGTTCGTAGGCCGCATCGGTATAGAAGCACCCTGCTCCAGCACCTGTTTCCACCTGCACCTCAAGACCAACTTTTAGTAGTGCGGCGATGGAAGCAGGAATGAGAGCCACCCGATTTTCACCGGAGAGAGTTTCTTTCGGAACCGCAATCCTCATGAGTATTCCCTCATTCGTTTAGCACAAAAGTTATGCCTGACACCTCATTAGTTCATTTGCGAAAATCAATAATGAACTGTCAAGGCAACACTTTTGTCATAGCTATTTTCAGAAGCAATTGATTATTTGGTTACTTTGAGTGCTTCGACTTGGCCTTGACGGGCATAGTCAGCCGCTTCGCCCAAGATGCGCGCGGCTTCTTGAGGTGCGTGGAAACCCATGGAGTTTTCAGAAGCGATATAATCGAGTCGCCACTGCGCCTTCCGTTGGAGTTCTAACGCGGGCTTGAGCTGTTCGGCTGTGGCTCCGGAATCTTTGGCCAGCTGTACGGCATCGAGTAAATCCATCAAGGCGACTCCGCCGCGCTGCAGGAGATCGTGGTTTTTCTGCTGGATAGAATCGACACGAGCAAGGATCTCTTTCTCGGAATCATGGTGGCAGACTTGGCACGCTCGGTTGACGTTGAGTAACGGGCTACGCACCCAGTGATCGGAAATCTTAGAAGCTCCGTCGCGCATATAGGGCATGTGGCAGTCGGAGCAAGACACACCGCTTCGGGCGTGGATACCTTGACTCCAAAGTTCAAATTCAGGGTGCTGTGCCTTGAGGATTTCAGCGCCGGATTCCGTATGCTTATAGTCGTAGAAGCGCTCCCCGTTCATGATCGTTTCGTCCCACTCTTTTTCAGCACCTTCCATCGTCAGTCCATGACTCCGCGGATAGACGAGTGGCATGCCGCTGGAGCAGTAGTATTCGACGTGGCACTGACCACAGGCAAATGAACGCATTTCGTTGCGTGTTCCATCTACGTTTGGATCGTACGGAGTTTTTCGCGACCCTTGCCGCCAGAGTTCAATGGACGGAATAGCGGGCACGGGCGCATCCGACTCGGCGAGTTTTTGGAGGCCCACAATAAAGGCCGGGCGGGTTACGCGAAGCTGCATGGAATCAGGATCGTGGCAGTCGACGCAGGAGACGGCGTGACCGTGTCCCATGTCATGCACCATTGTGTTGAGTTCCTGATAGGACATGGCGTGCGTCTTGTTCATGCCCTCTAAGGCATCGCCGTCGCCGAGGTCACGATAAACCGGCATAATGGAGGCATGGCAGTGCATGCAGGAACCCGTTTGAGGCACGTTATGTCGTTTAGTTTCTTCTTGGTCGGTAAGCATATAGGCATGACCGCGACGATCACGGTAGTCGATCGAGAAGGCGTAGCCGAGGAACATACGTTTGAGCCAAGGATCACGCTTAATTTTCTCCTCCGGCAGAGCTTCGCTCCCTCCGTGCCCGCCAAATCGAGTGCGTGTACTGATCGCGGTTCGCTTATAAGAGTCGTATTGCTTGGGCCAGTTTAGTCCCCAAACGGCCGGGTCGGTTGTGTCTTCGGTGACCTCAACCACTCGCACATAACGGTCTTTCGCCTCGACCTTGCGCTCGAAAATATTAACGAGTAGCGCAGTAACGGCTATGGCTACGATAGCCACCGCCACAATGATACTGATAAAGAGTCCCGCGCTTCCCGATTTTTTATTTAATTTATTCATCATTTTCCATCTCCCTTTTTAGTCCACGATCTGCTGGTCCAATCCCTGTCGGCAACGGTCCATGACCGACCGAGGCGTGACAATGGATGCAGCTCACTGCATCTGGATCGTTCATATTTCTTTTAAACATTTCGTGAACCATATCATCGTGGCACGACACACAGTTACGCTGCAGGATTCGGCTGTTCTTTTCCTTGATCATGATCGGCTCTTGGAAATCTTGCGTCGTGAAGGCTTTGGAGTGGTGATAGCCGTTTTCAGCCTTGGCGATATATTTGGCGATGAAGGTGTGCGGGAGATGACAGTCGACGCAGCCCGCCACCGCGTGATGACTCGACTTCTGCCAAGATTCATATTGCGGTGTCATGATGTGGCAGTTCATACAAGCTTTGGGGTCGGTGCTGAAATAGGATAGTCCCTCCGCATACCGAAAGGTGAACGCTCCCATTCCGATTAATAATCCGAGCAGGACGGCCAATATCCCCAATTTTTTATTTAGAACCATATCTTATTCCTTCTGAATGGAGAGCACAGTGCCTTATGCATTCAGGTATTTAAAGACCTATTAATAAAATCTGTGTATTTAAACTTAGTTTAAATAAACCCTCTATTTAAAATTACAACTTGCCTCTAAGCTGATCTGTTAGTATACGAACTTCCCCTCTACTAGAAAGGGATATAAACGAAAAATTAGTCCATGCATGAAAATACGCTAAAAACCTACCTCGTCAATGTGCTGGGTTGCCAAGTTAACCAATACGACGCACACCAGATCGAAAAACTGCTTGAAGGGTACGGCCTGTCCAAAGTGGATATAGCGGATGATGCCGACGTGATCGTAATCCATACCTGCGCGGTGACGGCCGCCGCCGCACAAAAATCACGGCAAACCATCCGCCGTATGCAGCGCGACAATCCCCTCGCACAGATCGCCGTCACCGGCTGTGCGGCCCAGGACGAACTCACCAAAATTGATCAGGAACCCATCATTCGCATACCAGCCGGAGCCGACTGGCTCCAGCATCTGGCGGCCGAGTTTGAGCAACTCAACCTCCCCAACTCCGACCTAGCCGAAAGCATCAAAACCGATGCCTTCCCTATTTCTAATTTTGGGGATCATACCCGCGCATTTTTAAAAGTTCAGGATGGCTGCGACATTGGTTGCTCATTCTGCATCATCCCTCAGCTACGGAAACAGCCGCGCGACAAAACGATCGCCGCCGCCGTACACGAAGCCACCCTACTCACCGAAAAAGGCTATCGTGAGCTCGTCGTCACCGGCGTGAGCGTCGGACTCTACGGCCGCGACAGCGGTTCGTCACTCGCCGAACTACTACGCCATTTGGTTGAAATTCCAGAGATCGGCCGAATCCGCCTCTCCAGCCTGCACCCCGGAGAACTGACCAATGAACTACTCGATATCTGGGCTTCCGCCCCTAACATTATGCCACACCTGCACCTTTCCCTGCAGTCGGGATCTGATGCCGTACTGCATGCCATGCGACGCGGTTATACCGCCGACGAATATTACGCGGCCGTCGAGCGCGCCCGTGCCGCGCTCAACAATCCCGCCTTCACCACCGATGTCATCATCGGCTTTCCTGGAGAAACCGATACCTATTTTGAAGAAGGCTACGCCTTCTGTAAAAAGGTCGGCTTCTCGCAGATGCACACCTTCACCTATTCCCCTCGCCCCAAAACCATGGCCGCCAAAATGGGCCGGCAGGTCAACGGCGCCATCGCGACCGAGCGTAGCGCAAGGTTACGGGAACTCGGGAAAGAAATGGCCATGAGCTATCACAGTCAATTCCTCGACCAACCGATCGATGTCTTAGTCGAACGAGGTAAGGACGGCGTGGCGCAAGGGTATTCCCCGCACTACATTCCCGTTGAATTTCCTACATTAACCGCGCAACGCGGCAAAATCGTGACTCGGAGGGCCTCCGAAGCCACCCCATCGGGACTTAAAGCATGAACTACATCCTTTTTTACCTTTATTCCCTGCCTACCGCTCCTATAATCCGCCGCACTTAAATTATGGAAGAGATGGATATCAATCTAGATGCTGAAGTTCGCCTGTGGCAAGAAAAGCTGTTTAAGCGCTCGATTCGGCGTACACGTAAACTTGGAAAAATCGAAGGCTTAGTCGGGAACACCGGCAATACCCAATGCTTGGAAATCAGCTCGGGTGACGGTCTAATTAGTGCGCATTTGCGCGCCTTAGGAGGAAGCTGGAAAACGGCTGTTTCCACCAAAACTGCCGCTGATTCCCTGGCCTATAATTTAAACGAAACCATCGTTCATATCGAAAATGGGAAACTTCCCTTCGACGATCAAGCCTTTGCTATGGTGGTTATTGTTGATGCTCTCAAAGGAATTTCGAACGATCGTGATTTTATCCGGGAATGCCACCGCGTGCTTAAGCCCGATGGTTGGGTCGTCATCAGCGAAGCGTGTCGCCGCCCCATCAGCTTAACGGCTCTGCTTCAGAAGTTGCTGGGTCTATCCCCCATCGCCAAAGGACAAAAACGAAACGGCTATACCGGGGGCGAACTCTACACCATCCTGAAAGATGGCTTCGATGTTCCAGAAACGCAAGTCTACTCCAATGGACTGTTCGAATCTGTCGCCACCCTCGGCGAGGCCGTTCAAAAACAAATTATACCTGAACACTATTGGTTGATCCGCACCAAAATCGGAGAAGAAGAACTCTATCGGTACCAACGGATCTATACCCTTTCCGGATTTGCCTTCCCCCTACTTTGGCTCCTCTCGAAACTCAATTTTCTTCCGGGCCATAAACTGCTCGTTAAAAGCCGCCGCCGCCCTTGGCGCCCGCGCACACAACCCAAACTTATCGACGGCCGCTCCATTGCCGAAGCCGCCATCAATACCAAAATCGGAACCGCCGCCCCGTTCTAATGAAGCTGAACTACCGCGCAATCGAACAAGCGATCGGCTACCGGTTCAGAAAAAAGGCCTTGCTCGAACTCGCCCTCACTCACCCTTCATTCCGCTATGAAAATGCGGAGGCCAACGATGACAACCAACGGCTTGAATATTTAGGTGATGCCGTACTCAGCCTAATCTCCGCCGAGTACCTGTTCGATCATAATCCCGGCGCGCGCGAAGGCGAGATGTCCAAACTCCGAAGCCGCCTGACCGAGGACCGAAAGCTTGCGCAGATTGGCGCATCCATCGGGATCAATGATTTTCTAAAACTGGGTCGAGGAGAAGAGAAGAATGGTGGAGCCACGCGCCCCTCCAATTTGGCCGACGCCGTGGAAGCCATCATTGGCGCGGCATGGGTGGATGGTGGCGCTCGCGCGGCGAATAAAATTTTCAAGAAGGTCTTCATTCCCGAACTGGGGACGTTGCAGGGAACCTCGACTCAAAGTAATCCAAAGGGCGACTTACAGGAATATGCCCAGAGTCATGGCTTTGGGGTGCCAGCTTATAAAACCATCGAAACGGCGGGTCCGGAACACGCTCGCACCTTCACCGTTGAGGTCGTAACCTGCTCTCAAAAGTGGCAGGCGGCCGCCAGCAGTAAACGCGAAGCGGAACGACTTGCCGCGCTACAAGCCATAACCGATTTATCCAAACCCACCCCATAAACGGAACGCTAGAATGACGGAACCGCCGCGAGGAGCGTGCGTGTGTATTCATGTTGCGGGTGGTCGATCACCTTGCTTACATCGCCCATCTCGACGATTTCGCCGTTGTACATCACTGCTACACGATCACAAAGGTTACGCACCACGGCGAGGTCATGGCTAATAAAGAGGAAGGCCAATTGCCGGGTGATGCGCAGTTCTTTTAGAAGGTGTAAAATCTCAGCTTGTACCGAAACATCAAGCGCGGAAACCGGTTCGTCGGCCACCAGCAGATCAGGGTTCAAGGCCAGGGCGCGGGCAATACAGATCCGTTGCCGCTGGCCGCCGGAAAACTCGTGCGGATAGCGCCATGCCCAATCAGGTTCTAATCCTACCGCTTCAAAAAGTTCCGTCACCCGCTCGCGCCGTTCCTCCATATTCTTGCCGATCCGATGCACCGTCAGCACATCCGTAATCGCATGGCCCACCTTCATACGCGGATTGAGCGAACCGTAGGGGTCTTGAAAAACCATCTGCACTTCCCGGCGATATTCCTGCAACGCTCGGCCTTTAAGTTGGGCCACATTAGCTTCTTTAAATCCGATCCTTCCGGAGGCGGGATCTACCAGTCGGACCATCGCCTTGCCCAGTGAACTTTTGCCACAGCCACTTTCGCCCACCAGCCCGAAAATCTCACCCGGCTTAATATAAAAAGAAACGTCTTTCACGGCATGCACGGCCTCCTTTTTATGACCGTATATAACGTTTAGCCCATCCACCTTGAGTAGGGTTTTTACCTTCGACTCGTTCGAGATCATTCTCCCTCCTTGGCGTTCTCTATCGTAAAAGAAGCCGGCGGTTTAGGATGAAGTCGCGGGACGGCTGCCATCAGTTGTTTTGTATATTCATGCTGCGGTTCGTAGAGGACTTTATGGGTTGTCCCCTCCTCCACGATACGGCCTTTTTGCATAACGTAGACGCGATCGGCAAGATCGGAAACAATCCCGAAGTTATGCGTGATCATTAGAATGGAAAGATCTACTTTTTCGCTGAGTTCGGCCAGCAGATTTAGAATTTCACGTTGGACCGTAACATCAAGTGCGGTGGTCGGTTCGTCGGCCACCAGTAAGTCGGGGGAACACGCCAATGCCATGGCAATCATACACCGCTGCAACTGCCCGCCGCTCATTTCGTGGGGATAGGCCGTGGCCAGCCGTTGGGGAAGATGCACCACGTCTAGGAGGCGAATAATTTCGGATTTTCGATCCACCCCTTTTTGATGCAGCCCGATCGCTTCTTTAATCTGCCAGCCGACCGTAAAGACGGGGTTGAGGGAGGACATGGGCTCTTGAAATATATAAGAAATTTGGCTACCGCGGATTTGACGGAGCTCTCGATCAGAGAGCGATAACATCTCCTGTCCGTTAAAATGAATTTCTCCAGCAACATATTTCGCGGCACGGGGTGCGAGCTTGGTAAGCGCCAACGAGCTAATACTCTTTCCGCTGCCACTCTCGCCGACCAGCGCGACGGTTTCGCCGCGGCCCACCGTAAAGGAAATGCCGTCGACGGCTTTCACGAGATCATCGCCCGAACCAAAGTGTATGTTCAGGTTGCTCACTTTAAGAATAGGATTTGAATCCATCATTAGTCATTAAGCCTTGGATCTAGGGCATCGCGTAGGGCATCGCCGAGTAGGTTGAAGGCAAGTACCAGCAGAAAAACCGCCAGCGTTACGAAGGTCATTTCCCACCACATGCCTTGCCAGAGGCGCATGCGGGCGGAATCGATCATCAAACCCCACGAGGGCTCGCCTTGTACGCCGATGCCCAGGAAGCTCATAATCACTTCGGTTCCAACCGCAGCGGGGAATCGTAGGGAGAACGTTACGATAATAACGTGTGAAATATTGGGTAGGATGTGCTTAAAGATGATGCGGCCAGAACCTAGCCCAAGCGCCTTGGCGGCCTGCACATAGGTCTGTTCTTTATGTTTGATGACCTCGCCGCGCACCAGACGACAGAGCCCAACCCAGGTCGTTAAACCAATGCCAAGATAAATTCCGAGCAGGCCGTTGTCGGGCACCACCATGGCGATGGCTAAAATAAACAATAGGCCGGGCATAGAAGCGAACGTCGAATAGAGCCAAACAATGAAATCATCGACCTTTCCACCGAAAAATCCAGCGAGGCAACCCAGAATCACGCCGATGGGAATGGCAATTAATGAAGTGATGATGCCGACCTTATAGGCAATGCGAACGCCTTGAATCAAGCGAGCCATCACATCGCGCCCCAGTCCATCGGTTCCCATCCAATGCTCGGAACTGGGGGCTTGGTAGGCGAGATCTAAATTAGTTTTTTGGTAGGCCGGCGAGATGTCCTTCCAGTCGTGATAGCGATAAACAACCTCTCCATAGAGCGCCAGTGCGGTGAACAACACGACGAGGCCAAGGCAAACCATGGCCAGCCGGTTTCTTTTTAACCGCAACCAGGCGTCGCCCCAAAGGCTTTTTCCTTTTTCGCTCATTTTAATTTCACCCGGGGGTCGGCAACGGCGTAGCAAATATCCGTGATGAGGTTCGCCACCACGAACATCAGAGCACCAATCAGAACGAGTGCTCGAACCACATCGATATCGGACGATAAAACGGCGGTAATTCCTAAGTAGCCCAGGCCAGGAATTCCGAAGAATTTTTCTAGTAGAAGCGATCCGGTATAGAGGAATGGAATCGCGATGACGACGTTTGTAATGATCGGGATCATGGCATTTTTGAGGACGTGTACAAATAATACACGGGGCTTTCCAACGCCCTTGGCGAAGGCCGTGCGGACATAATCCTTGTACATTTCATCGAGCATAATCGTGCGGTAAAAACGAATGTTCGACCCGAGTCCGCTGATAATACCGATGATCGCCGGAAGAATTAGGTAGCGAGCCGATTCATAACCCCACACCGGGAATACCCCCCACTGATAGGCGAGGAAATACTGCCCCACGATAATGAAGACCAGATAGTTGATGCTCATCAGAGCCACAGAAAAAATAACAAGAAAGCGGTCGATAAAGGTATTTCGAAAATAGGCACAGACCAGCGAGAGACTCACCGAAACGAGCAAACCCACCAGAAAGATCGGCACGGTTAGTGATAGGGATGGCAACACTCCATCCAACAATAACTTTGAAACCGGTTGCTTAAAGTATTCAGAGCGCCCTAAATCGCCCCGCGCGAGTTGCCCGATATAAAAAAATAATTGGGAGTCAAACGGGTTGTTAACCACCCAGCGCAACTTTACCTCCCGGATTTCAAACGGCTCACCACCCGTTTTGAAACCGCCGGTTTCCGAACCGTCAAAACGCACTTTTTCAGTGTTCCAATCCGAGGAGCTCAGCGGTTGCCCAGCCAGCATTCCTGTTCCGCGATAAGTGAGAGTCCATTCATATTCACGGTCAGCGCGGAGATCGAAGGCTAAGGGGTTAATTTCGGATTGCGGTAAAAGTTCTACCGTGGCGGACTCGGCAGACCAGACCGCATTACTTCGGTTACGCCAGCGCCCTGCTTCAGTGGAAAAGTCGGCCTCTTCGTAAGCGCGGGTCTTGGAGCGGGTCCCAAAAAGAGCGGTTTGTCCAGCCCCCGTTGTGCATCGAAATCCTCCAGCATGTCCAGCGTGACGTTTTTGCCCAGCGCAATGGCGGCCAGATCGTTCGGAACAATATTGAACAGGGAAAAGGTTACTAGCACCACCCCGACCACAGTCGGGATCATCTGAAAAATTCGCCGCAGGACATACTTCAACATGAAAAACCTCTATGGCGTAGTATGCTCATTCCTTCCCCGACATATTGAGTTTTTTTTCATCGAACGACCGAGTCCATTCCTGCCGTGCCGCATCGTTGGAGCGGTGATACTTACCCATGCCATACGGAAAATCATGGGGCAAATAATTTTCGATCCAAGCGTGTTTGAGCGCAAACCTCATCGGTTGATACATGAAGATCCACGGGCAGTCCTCGACAATAATATTTGCCATGTCCTCATACTTTTCAGTGCGCTCGGGTGTATCTTGCAAGGTCCGGATGGACTCATAGAGCCGATCGAATTCAGCACTCCGATAATTGGCATGGTTCGGCCCGGGAGATTCATTTTTGCTGTAGAAAAGTTGAAGAAAATTTTCGGCGTCGGGATAGTCGGCCACCCAGCCCAGCTGAAAAAGTTGCGCCTGCCGCCGGTTCATCTTGTCGATAAAGGCCGGCCAGGTGTTGTATTGTGCCTTCAATACAATACCGATTTTTTGATACATGTCGGCCATCAGCTCCATCGACTGACGCGTGTTAGCCGTTGCACTACCCAATTCGATGGTTAGTTCCAGCCGGCGTCCCGTCTTTTGATCGATCCCGCCTGGATAGCCCGCCTCCTCCAAAAGGCGTCTAGCCTTTTCAAGATTAAAGCGGTACGGGGAGGGTTCCTTCAGACATCCGGCGAGCGGGCTGGGCACGGGGCCATCTATCGGGTAGAGACGATAGTTCATGAATTGGTTCATTTATCCAAAGTCGTAGGCGCAACTAAGTGCTTGGCGCAGCTTTCGGTTGCGGCGGTCCTGCTCCGGATCGGCGCTAGAACCCACCACGGGATCATCCCAATTAAAGCCAATGTAATAGATATCAAGCGTAGGCGAAGAAATCAGATCGACCCCGCGCTTTTCCAAGGAGTCGTTCAATTTTTTATCGCCGGTGATTACCGCATCCCAGTTGTCGCGCGAAATAGCTGAGAGGCTCAGCTGCCCCGAGAGAAACATCATCCAAGGCGTCGTTGCATCGTCGATGACATATTGCACCACCCGATCAATAAAGGGGAGCGTCTTGCCGGCATCGCGCAATAGACCGGCTGCCTCCTGATCTGGAGTCCCTTCGGTGGGATAGGTTTCCACGCGCCCCGTTTCAGCCCATTTCGGATTGCGGGCAAATTCAATGCGCGAGTTCCGCTTCCATTCGACCAACCTATAGGGGCCGGTTCCGACGGGATGGTTGACAAAATCTCGGCCATAAAATTCGACCGCCTCGTGCGGTACGGCAAAGCTGTAGTGCATGGCCAGAATATAGAGCAGCTGCGGATAGGGATCGGTCAGTTTTATTTGTAGGGTACGGTCGTCAAGGGCCTGCAAGCCCTCCACCACGATGGAATAATCGGTTGGCTCGTCGGATTTTGAAGCCTCTTGAAAGGCGTTGATCCCTTTAATCCGCTTGTTGAATGCCCAAAAACCAGACGAGACATTTTTCACGTCGGCGACACGCTTGATCGAGTAAACAAAATCGGCAGCGACGAGTTCGCGACCTTTTCCGTCGGGAAAGCAACGATCGTCTTGGAAATAGATCCCCTTTCGAATTTTAAAGGTATAGACCAATCCATCGGCTGAAACTTCCGGCATCGATTCCGCGAGGAGTGGTTTGACCTTATAAGGGCGCGTTAAGTAATCGTATTCCAACAGCCCTTCGTAAATCCGTGCGATGGCCATCGATGAGGAAACCTCACCGGCCGAGGCCGGATCCAAACCACGAATGCGCGACGTCTGGCTATAGATCACCGATTTGGAAGAAGTGGAATTAATATCCGGCTCTACGCCGCAGCCTAAAAAAAGAAGACTCCCCAAAGCGGCCAACCATGTGGCCTTGGGGAGTCGTCGGATGGGGAACCAGAACCTCATTCAGAGAGCGCAGGTTTGGGTTACATTTCTTTCTGAACTTCGGCGGGTATATCCAGCACAATCGGTGCTTCTTCAACATCTGGAGTCCCTTCCATTTGGGTGGAAAAATCCATGGCATCAAGGGGTTGGGTCTGCACGGCGGTAGGTTGAACGCTAGGGACCTGTTCCATCAGCGTTTTGTCCTTCTGAGCAAAGAGCACCCCCAGAAGTAGGGTATTGGCCATGAAGGCAATTCCAATAACAACCGTCGCCTTGCTCAAAACATTACCCGCGCGTGCGCCGAAGAGCGACTCCCCCGCTCCGGCACCAAATGCCAGGCCCAAACCTTCGCTTTTTGATTTTTGGAGCAGGATAAGCCCAATCAGCAATAGGCATGAGAGTACCTCCACCACGATAAACAATGTTTTTAGAAAAATCATATTCTGTTCCTTTTAATTGATTAGATTCCGGCGTTAACAATCCCGGCAAACGAAACAGCATCGAGGGCAGCACCGCCGATCAGTCCACCGTCGATATCCGGCTGAGCCAGCAGTTCCGATGCGTTGCCCGGCTTCATACTCCCCCCATATTGAATGCGTACGGCATCGGCGGCTTCTGCACCGACCATGTCCTTAATAAGACCCCGAATGAAGGCGTGAACTTCCTGTGCCTGCTCGGAGGTTGCTGTCTTTCCGGTTCCGATGGCCCAAACAGGCTCGTAGGCAATGACCAATTCCGTGTAGGCGGAAGCTGGAATGTCAGCCAAGCTGCCTCGTACCTGCTGCTCAACCACGGATTCGGTATTACCCGATTCGCGGTCTTCTAGTTTTTCACCAACGCATACGATCGGGCGCAGGTTCTTTTCGAGAGCTTTCTTGACCTTCTTGTTAATCCAAAAATCATTTTCTTTGTAATACTCGCGCCGCTCGCTGTGTCCAAGGATAACGTAGCGCACGAATAGCTCCTTGAGCATCGCGTGGGAAATTTCGCCGGTGTAGGCTCCTTCGTCTTCAGAACCCATGTTCTGCGAACCGACGTTGATGAGGGTTTCGGAAATGACGTCGCTCACCGCCTTGATGGCCGTAAATGGAGGACATAATACAACATCGACCCCGTTACAATCGGCCAGTTCAAGTTTGATGGCCTTGGCCAACTCGACGGCTTCCTCGACGGTCTTGTTCATCTTCCAGTTTCCAGCGATAATTTTCTTTCTCATCAAATTCTCCATTTATAGTAGTATTTTGGGCTTTAACCCTGTTTCCCCTTAGAAAAACAAGCCGAAAACCTAGCGGAAGCCCATCCGCGAGGCAACGCCCAAAATCAGAAAAAGGCGGTGCGAACACGCGTCACTAAATTCATGAACGGCACCGCCTCAACACGTGGAGGTCTAGGCGGTTGTTCCTTGAGAGTGGATTTACTCAAATTAATGGCCAATACATTTATAAATTCCACATTATGCGCCCGTTTAATCGGATTGGATGTAGACTAGAATTGACTCTTTCTAGCAAAATTACCCATACTCTAAACCACATATTTAAGGAGAGAGTGAATCATGGAATTTGACGTAATTATTATTGGTGCTGGACCGGGGGGCTACCCTGCGGCGATCCGTGCCGCACAACTGGGTGCTAAAACGGCTATTATTGAACGGGAGTGGCTGGGAGGAACTTGCCTGAACTGTGGTTGCATCCCGACCAAAACGTTAATTGCCGGCGCGGAAGTCTATCAAAAAATCCTCCATGCCGATACGTTTGGAATCAAGGTCGGCACACCAGAGATTGACTATCCGGCTATGAAAAAACGGAAGGACAGTGTGGTTAAAACGCTCACCGGCGGAATCGGATCTCTCCTCAAGGCACACGGCGTAACCGTATTCGAAGGCACTGGATCTTTTCGCGATGCGACGACTGTTGCTGTGAAATCCAACGATGGATCGACTCAGGAACTTACCGGAAAAAATATCATTATCGCCACCGGTTCAACTTCGACCGTTCCGGGCTTCATTCCGAAACACGATCGAATTGTTGAAAGCCGCGCCTTTCTTGAATTAGAAAAACTGCCCGAAAGTCTACTCGTGCTCGGTGGCGGGTATATTGGATCCGAATTGGCCTGCATGGCTGCGGGTCTCGGTGTCAAGGTGACGATTGTTGAATTGCTTGACGATGTGCTGATGCTACTCGACAAAGATGTGCGCCAAGTCGTTAAGAAAAATATGAAAAACGAGCTCGGCATGACGTTGCTAACCGGCGCCGCAATGGAAAATATTAAAGCCACATCTAAAAGTGTTACTGCTACAGCAGGCGATAAAAAACTAAAAGCCGACATGCTATTGGTCGCCATTGGGCGCAGTCCGGTGCTGGATGGCCTGAATATCGAGGCTGCTGGGGTTAAAATTAGTGACCGCGGTTACGTTAACGTAGATGAACTCAGCCGCACCAACGTCCCTGGAATCTACTGTATTGGCGATGTCTCTGGCCGGATGCAGTTGGCTCATGCGGCAACCTCACAGGCCATTTATGCCGTCGAACATGCCCTTAAGGGGGAAGAAAAAATCGAGGAAGTCGTTATTCCGGGCGTTATCTTTACTTCACCCGAAGTGGCCTTAGTCGGCCTCACGGAAGCAGAGGCCAAGGAACAAGGCTTGGCCGTAACCTCTGGAAAATTTTATTTCCGGGGCATGGGAAAGGCCTTGGAGTCGAATGAGACGGAAGGTTTTGTGAAAATCATTGCCGATACTGAAAGTGATCGGATTCTCGGTGCGCAATGCGCCGGACCGCATGCGACTGACCTGATTAGCGAAATGGTTCTTGCCGTACGCGAGGAGCTTACCGCAGAGGAATTGGGCAATACCGTACATGCCCACCCCACCTTTGCCGAAGTCTGGATGGAAGCGGCGCACTCACTACATAAGGCCTGCATCCACGCACCGCCTGCAAAATAGAATGACCCTCCAAAACCCCTCTTTAAACAGAGGGAAGACGGAGGGTGAAAGAAATTGACCCTCCTGATTCAAGCCGATAAATTTTAAGGACTGGGTGACATTTCCAAAAAACAGATCATGAGAAAACAAATTCTTCAAATTTTAGCCGCTCTTTTCGTAACCACTACTGTGTTTGCACAGGATACGATTGTGTTTAAAAACGGCGATGTGCTTACAGGAAAGATCATCAAACAGGATGCAGAGCATGTACACTTTGAGACCGATTCGTTTGGTTCCATCAGCCTCAATAGGCCCGACATCGCAGAAGTTCGGATTGGAATATCAGAAACCGGAGGGGTTTTTATCCCTGCTAAAGCGATTCCCCCGCAAGAAGCTATAGACGTACCTCAACCTTCTCTCCCAGCAGACCCACCGCCCGAACAACAGAAACCTAGCCAATGGAGCGGACTAGCGGGTCTTCAAATTGCCATGCGCGAAAACAGCACCACAACCAAGGAAGATAAATACCAAACATACCGCATCTATGGGCACGTAAATTGGAAAGGTGAAAAAAACAGTCTAAACTGGAAATGGACGTATCGCTATAGCGAAGATGAAACTCGGGTAAGAGACGATTTTTTTAACGTGACGCAAAAATATAACCATGTTCTTAAAAATGGGTACTATGCAGAAGCAAAAACTGTATATCAGCAAGATTACAATCGGAATATTGACAATGAATATCTGCAAACTGCAGAAATTGGGAAAAAATGGTTTAATCGCCCTAAGTTGAAATTTTCCACTTCGATAGGTGGAGGATACCACGTATACGAACGAAATTTGAGCGGCGTTTCTACCACCACCAGCCAACCCAAATTTATCTTTGATGAATCTATTGAATGGACTCTGATTAACTCATTAACCCTATTCCAAAAATACACTCACTTGGGCGATCTAGATAATTTCCAGTTTATTTTTTCCAGCGGACTTGAAAATAAGTTAATCCGGGATGTTTTCCTGAGGCTGGAGTATCGTCTAGATCGTGACACAGAAACGATTAACGACGATAAATCCTATTACGATAGAGCCCTACTCACCAGTATCCTCTATAAATTCTAAATAAAAACCGCTTAAAGCATGAGGCGCATCTTTAGGCCTATTTTTATTTAGAACTTCGTGTTTTCCGCCAGCGGCGGAACAACCATCCTCCCAAGAAAAATGCTCCAAGAATTACCCCCATGGGAACCATATCGCTGATGGTTTCCGGCGGGATGGAGCAAAAAGGAACATCGGAGGAGCATTCCATACGTTTTCTCTACGAGTTTACTTCAATCAATTCTAATTCGAAGTTAAGGTTTTTCCCAGCCAACGGATGGTTGGCATCAACTGTAATTATGGAATCGGCCACCGCGGTAATCTGTACAGGCATAGGCTGTCCTTCCGGACCTTGCATCTGCAAGCTCATACCGATCGTTGGCTCAATGTCTTCAGGGAGTTGGGAACGATTAAACTCCATCACCAATTCGTCGCGCTTTTCGCCATAGGCTTCGGTTGATGGGATATGAATCGACTTTTTATCGCCCACCGCCATATCTTTAACGCCCATTTCAAATCCGGAAATAACCATGCCTGCACCCATTTCAAATTCAAGCGGAGCGCGCCCTGCTGAAGAGTCAAACTGGTTTCCGTCGTCTAAGGTTCCGGTGTAATGAATTTTAACTTTCTGCCCGATTTCAATCACGATCATTCCTTGCGTTTGAGTGAGGCAGCACCCTACCCGAGGAACCGTTGAAGGCAAACCCTAATAGCCCTACCAAGTCTGATCGCTTGCCGCTCGCCGGCGATGAATGACATCGACCGTAATATTCGCCGGCAATCGGCAAAGATAGTCCACTGCCTCGGCCACATCTTCGGGCTGGATCATAGCGCTAAAATCGGTCAGATCTGGCCGGGACTGTTTGATCATCTCGGTCGCCACGCCTCCGGGGCAGATGGCATGGATTCGAATGTTTGCATCACGCCCTTCTTCGATGGCTGTTTTCGTCAGGCCCAACAAAGCATGCTTGCTCGCCCCATAGGCGCCTTGGCTGGGATAGCCCTTCACTCCGACTACCGAAGAGATATTAATAATCCGTCCGCCCTTGCGTTGCTTCATCCCGCGCATGGCTTCGCGCAAACAAAGAAATGTACCCTCAACATTAATCCGGTGAACGTCTCTCCAATCCTCCAGAGCCATCTCCGTTAGCTCGCCGAAAATACCGATTCCTGCATTATTGACCAAGAGATCGATGGCCCCCGCTTCGGTAAATAAACTTTGTACCGAGGCCTCATTCGAAATATCAGCAAGAATTAGAGTCACCGTTGCGCCGCGTTGTTTGCAAGCCTCTCCGATCTCTGTCAACTTCTCCCTGTTACGGGCCGTCAATACTAAATCCCACCCCTCTTCGGCCAGCTTCAGGGCAATCGCCGCACCAATCCCGCGACTTGCCCCCGTAACTAATGCTCTTTTTTCCATCGCTCATTTCCTCCGAGGTCAACCCCCTTTCATTTTGTCCATGGACAGTTATGAAAGCAAAATCTATAGTCCTTGCCAATCAGGAGAACCCATGAATATTAAAATCCTTATCTCAACCTTTGTTTTAGCCGCACTTATGACCGGGTGCAACTCTATGAAAGTAACGTCCGAACCGGACCTTAGCTATGATTTCAGCCCGATTAAAACCTACCAATGGATCGATGGACCCACCGAAATTCTCGATGAAGCTGATACCTATATCAACGATGATATCCAAAAAGCCCTGAATAAAGAGCTTGGCGAAAAAGGTTTTCAAGCGGTTACCGATACAGCCCGAGCCAATATTCAAGTGACGTATTACGTTAAACTGAAAACCGATACCGAATACACGAAGACCTATACACACGAGCCCGACTTTGCGGGAGGATTTGTCTATCGTCGGGAACAATCCGGCTGGAGCTACGATGAACGCGAACCCGATCTGAATATCTATACCATCGAAATCGGAACCCTAACCGTTCTGGCCTACGATACCCAACGTGGAAACCGCATTTGGAAAGGTACGCTTAAAACCGAAATCGACCGCTCTCGCTCGGCGAGAGAACAACAAGAACTAATCCAAACGGCAGTAGAAAAGTTGCTAAAACACTTTCCAAAAACCACTAAATAATGCGCAACAAAACGAGAATTGAAAGCAGCGTTCGATTGCTCGGTCAACTTCGCTTTTCGATTTGTTGAATCAGATCGTGGAAAATGAAGTGGTGAAAGGGCAGGAAGATGCCCCCACCGCCCCTTCGATTGATAATATGCCGTGACCGTTAGTCGGTTTTTTTCTCCGCTCTCGGAATCGATTCGAAATTCCAACCAAGCGCGGCCGGGCAATTTCATCTCGGCGCGCAAGCGCAGTAAATGATTTTTTTCGAGCGCCTCAACGCGCCAAAAATCAATCACATCATTCACTCGTAACGTCGTTTCACTCCGTCGCCCTCGTGAAGCCCCGACCCCCATTAACAAGCGATCCATCGCACCGCGGATACGCCATAGGAGGTTACTGTGAAACCACCCTTCACGTCCTCCAATTTGAATGACGGAGCTAAATAGTACGGAGTGAGATTTTTTGGAAACCAAAGAATAAGAGCTGGCATAATTTGGAGCGGCCGAGAGTTCATGAAGTTTGATCGCCAGTTCGTGATCCAATGGATAGCTATCGGACCAACGCGAACGGACGGCATCTTGTTCTTCTCGTGAAATAGCCAATACTAAAGCTTCTTTGCAGGAGATGCGCCGAAAGGGAATAAGATCGAGAATATCATTTTCCTGACAAATCACATCGTGAGTAACACTCTCCATCAAACACCACGTAATGGCCGCGGGAACGGGAGTTAATAAACTCGTGATGTATGAATAAAACCCAACATGCGAAATTGGGGATCGGGCAAAAATCCGTTTTTTACCCAAAATATCAGCCTGAATTTTAAGAATCTCTTCATAGGTCAGAATATCCGACCCGCCAATATCGTACGTCTGGCCCGCCGTCACAGGGAGCTCCAGTACGCCAACCAACGATTTGACAACATCGCGCAATCCGATTGGCTGGCACTTTGTTTTCGCCCAGACTGGAACTAGAAAAAAAGGGAGCCGTCGCACCAGATGATTGATCATTTCATACGACGCACTACCCGAACCAATAATAATTGCGGCGCGGAGAATCGTAGTTGCAACCCGACTTTTCATAAACTCTTCAGCGACCAGAAGGCGACTGGTTAGATGAGTCGAAAGCGGGGTACGTGTGTCGCCCAATCCACCGAGGTAGATGATGCGTTTCACGCCCTGCTGCTCAGCCGCTACACTAAAATTACGGGCGGCCAATATATCCGCCTTTTCGAACTTATCGAGACCGTAAAGCATGGAGTGAATCAGGTAAAAAATCACGCCAACGCCATCTAATGCACGAAGAACCTGATCGGCCTTCAGTGCGTCGGCCACGACCACCTCAGCTTCTGGCCAGCGTTCCGTGTGCTCTGGTGAAGGAACGCGTACCATCACCCGTACGGTGTACCCCCGTTGGATCAATTCGGGAACCAACCGTCCTCCGATATAGCCCGTTGCTCCAGCGACAAGAATGGTTCCCAACTTCACCCGTGGAGAAGTCGGTAAATCCGTACATAGAAATTCATCGTTAGTCGCTGGCATAAATACTGATCCTACTCACTTCCACTCTATCTCTTGGCCTTGAACTTGTCCGTGAATATTCTTCGTTTTCTTCCCCTTTTAAGGACGCAGATTTCACTTCTTCCTGTGCTCTAAAATTGGGCTTTTAAGCGCACTGGAAACGAGCTTCACCCATGCCTTTGCTCCTTTCTCTTGTTTGTGACGAATGAAGAAAGGTTCATGGCCGCTTCGCTGCCGTCGCGTTGCGCCAGCCTCACTTCGTGTCTGGCATGGAGCATCCATTTTACGAATGGGGCTTTTTAATTTACAGTCTCTTATGAGAAGGCATGTCAAATTCAATAATCCGGCGCGGCGGATTCCGATACTCAACCTCCCATTTCCGTCTTGCTCTTATCCGCACTCTTTGTGGATCCACTTTTGATCCGGTGCATTGTAGTA
>JAJRRI010000124.1 GCA_024279685.1 Verrucomicrobiota bacterium
ACTTTGCTAGGGCGTACTTTATTGAATAGGACGCCGGATACGCGGCATTGCTTATGCGAAAAGTAGGAGAGGTCGACCTCCAGCTCGTCGAGCGTCCGGCCGATGCCCCCGCCGACGAGATAGAGAATCCGTGCATCGAGCGTATTCGCTACGCGTGCGTTGGAAAGGCCGATCACCGAGCCGACGCCCGGGTGCCCAGTCCCTTCGGCAATAATGAGCTTCTTCTTCGAAAGATGCTTCATCGATTGGTGGATGGCCTGTTCAAACGTGGCTGTGCGTTCTTGCGGATTGTTGCTCGCGATGTACTCGCGCGTTACTCCCGAAACCACCCGGACGGAAGAAAGCATGCCCATATCCGGCATATCGAGATCGGTAAACTCCTGAATAATGCGGACATCTTTATCGATTCGCTCGCCGGAGGGCAGGGTAACGAGCTCCTGACCGACCGGTTTAAAATAGCCAATATCCGCCGGATCAATGTGTTTGCATAGGGCTGAGATGATGCCCAAGCTGGTTGCCGTTTTCCCGGCGTGCTGGCGTTCGCCGGCAATAAATATAACAATCGGTTTGCTCATAAGGATGCTCCTTCAAATAAAGGCTAAGTTTCTCGGATCGCGGGTTCAGATGAAAGCGAAACCTGCTGAAGATTGATGGCATCGACGGGGCACGCGGTCAGACAGGCCCCGCAGCGGATGCATTCGTCGGGATTGATCCAGATCAAGTTCATATCGCGCGTCGAATCGGCCTTCTCCCACGCCACGGTACGCCCCTCGTCGTCGCGCTCGATCGTTTTTAGCATCAGAATGCACTCGGGGCGAGGCTTCGCTCGGAGGCACCAGTCGCACTTGATACACTTGTCTTGATCAATCTCAAATTTATAGTGGCATTGGTAGCAACGTTGGGCTTCCTGTTGTGCTGCGGCCGCGCCATAGCCACGCTCCACCTCGCTCGTTAGATCCCGCTCGGCAACGGGTAGGGCCGGCATGGGTTGGCGTTCGATGTCGCCCTTTTTACGCGTTCGAGGGATGGTTTTTGCCGCTTCGACCCGCACGGTTTTTTCCAGCCGTTGTTCTCCCATCAGGAAGAGATCAACTTCTTCGGCGATGGTTTTGGCGTGACCGATCGCCTCGATGAGCGAGGTCGCGCCGGTGGCGTAGTCGCCGGCCGAAAATAGTTTTTCGGAGGTCTCACCCTCCCACTCTCGATCGGGAAATTGGCCGGTGGCCAGTAGCACGCTATCGGCCGGAACATCGAACTCTTCGTGCGTCCCGGTGCGTCGGAATCGCATGCCCGCCAACCGGCCATCCTGCTCAAGATAGGCGAGTGGCGTGGCGTGGCATTCGAGCGGGATGCCCTCGGCATCGAGCTCCTCTAGTTCGCCGGGGGTGACGCGCATATTTTCTCGGGTACGGCGATAGAGCACCTTCAGATCGAACTCCACGGTCTGCACACCGAGCCGCCGCGCGGTACGCGCGCAGTCCATCGCGGTAAACCCACCGCCGATCACGATGACCTTTTTGCCGAGGTTCGTCGTACCGGTTTCGTTGACTTCCAGCAAAAAGTTGAGCCCGTGCCGGATGCTGGGTAGTTCGTGGCCGGGCAGGTCGAGCAAGTTGGGTTTAAGGGTGCCGGTGGCCAGGATGATGGCATCGAAATCGAGTAGTTCAGCCAACGGCCGGTCTTTTCCAATCGCCGTATTACAGATGATTTCAACGCCGAGCGCGGCAATTTGCGTAATTTCGCGGTCGATGGTTTCGCGCGGCAGGCGAAATTCGGGAATGCCTTGGTTGAGCATGCCGCCGGGCTGGTGATGTTTTTCGTAGACCGTGACCGCGTGGCCGAGTAGGGCGAGGTTGCGGGCGGCGGTTAGCCCGGCGACGCCGGAGCCAATGATTGCCACGCGCTTGCCGGATCGAGGGAACCAGGGTTCGAGCAAGATGGGCTCCGCGGCGGGGAAGTCGGCCGCCGAGCGTTTTGAAAAACAGATGGCCACGGGTTCGCCGAGGCTGTCATAGCCATGGCGGCAGGCCGACTCGCACGGGCGCGAACAGACGCGACCGAGTACGGCGGGAAAAATATTATCGCGCAGATTAATCCGATAGGCTTCGTCTGGGTGGCCCTCGGCAATGGCGGCTAGATAGGCGGGGATATCGGTCGACGCCGGACAGGCTTTTTGGCAGGGAATATTGGTGTCCAGCCAGTGAAAATCCTTGGTCGTGGAGCAGGGTCCCGTTTTGACCGAAAGTTCGGCTGTGGGCGGATGCGTGCGCACCGGAGGTTTGAATAGGGTTTTAATTTGTTTCGCAAAGTCCATGGGGACATGATAGCTGGCGGCGGGGCGAATGCGAGCTATTTAGATGAACTCGCCTAGAAGAGGTTTTTTAGGAGGATCAAAAAGAAAATAGGTCGTAGAGGATTGAGTTGCGGCGGGCGCGTTGCTAATACCTCTCTCATGTAATTGAACTCCTTCAGTGCTAGCCAGTAAGATGATCTGGATTTTAGTTGCGAAAGGGTGGGTGCGCCCGTCCAAAAGAAGAGTATACTGGTCGGGAGAAAGGCTGCTTGCGCAGAAGGATTTGATTTATTATACGCCTGATGAGTCGGTCACGTTGACCGATGAGGGCCCATTGAATAGGTTTGACCTTATTTAGATAACATCTAAATTGGTCGGGCTTTTTTAGGATAGGATTCAAGCGAATGGCGGATGGTCACGAAGAGGTAAAAAAGCGGATGAATGCGGTGTACAACATGCTTGCCGAGCATGATGGATACGGCGAAATGCGCATCGACTTTAAGATCCTCAAAAAAGGGCAGAAAGAGATCATTATCCATTGTGGGAAACAGTACCGCTATGTGGTCGACAGTATGCAACGCAGTTTGAGAGATTGATATTTCTTTAAGCAGGAAGGGTGAAAAGGTACCGATGAAACTGAGAAAAATGAAAAGAGGCGATACCGGATTCGTTTTGGAATTCACTACGTCTGACCCTCAATACCGCCAGAAATTATTGCGCATGGGCCTCATCCGAAATGCCGAATTTGTCGTCGTTCGCAAAGCTCCATTCGGCGGACCGATCGAAATCGAAGTAAAAGGCTCGCGCCTCGTGTTGCGTAGCGACGAAGCCGACGCGTTCGAGGTTGAGCTCAAATGAAGAACCTGAAGATCGCCCTCGTGGGCAATCCCAACTGCGGTAAAACCACGGTATTCAACGCGCTGACCGGTGCGCGACAGCAGGTGGGCAACTGGCCCGGCGTGACCGTCGAGCGCGTCGTCGGTGAATATATGCATTGCGAGGCCACGGTGGAGGCCACTGACCTTCCCGGTATCTACTCCTTTTCCGCCCTCTCGCCCGACGAAGAGGTCGCCCGTCGGCATATCCTGTTCGATTCGCCCGATGTGGTGGTTAACGTGATCGACGCCTCCAATCTTGAACGTAATCTCTATCTTACTACCCAATTGCTTGAAATGAACGTGACGGTGGTTGTGGCGCTGAACATGATGGACATGGCCAAACAGCGCGGTATCCGCATCGAGGTCGAACACCTTGCCGAACACCTGGGCTGCCCGGTAATTCCCTTAGTTGCCTCCAAGAAAAAAGGGATGGAAGAGCTCCGCACGACCATCTGTGCAATCAGTAAATCGCACCACAAGCCGGGTGTTCATATTGCGTATGAAAAAGATATTGAAAAGGTCATTGCCTCACTGGCCATCAGCCTCAGTGATGTAGCCTTGAGCAAGCAGGTCTCCGCACGCTGGCTCGCCGTCAAACTGCTCGAAAAAGACGAATTAGCCCAAGAGATTCTCGGCGCAGACCGCGCGCAGCTTCCCAACCTCGACGAGCAGCTGCGTCATGTTGAGCGTATCGTTGGCGAAGATGCCGACATGATCATCGCGGATGGCCGTTACGGCTTCATTCATGGGCTCGCTCGCGATGTCACTGCGGGCAGCGATAAAACCCGAAAAACGTTCTCTGATGCCGTCGATAAAATTGTGCTCAACAAGGTTCTTGGCTTCCCCGTTTTCTTCGGAATTATGTATCTGGTCTTCGCCCTCACGATCAACGTCGGAGGCCCATTTATTCACTTTTTCGACGGCTTATTCGGCACGATTTTTGTAGATGGTTTCGGCTATGTACTGGAGTTGCTCCATGCGCCGGCGTGGCTCGTAGCGATCCTCGCGGAGGGCATCGGGGGTGGAATCCAAACCGTCTCGACGTTCATTCCGCCGATCTTTTTCATCTTTCTCTGTCTCTCGTTTTTAGAGGACTCCGGCTATATGTCGCGCGCGGCCTTTGTGATGGATCACTTTCTTCGGAGAATTGGTTTACCCGGTAAGGCCTTCATCCCAATGCTCGTTGGGTTTGGCTGCAACGTGCCCGGTATTATGGCCACCCGCACGCTCGAAAGCCGCCGCGATCGCATCCTTGCCATCCTGATGAATCCGTTCATGTCGTGCGGGGCGCGCCTCCCGATCTACACCTTGTTTGCTGCCGCCTTTTTTCCACAGCGCGGTGGCATCGTCATCTTTGGTCTCTATTTCATTGGCATCGGCCTTGCCGTCATGACCGGCTTGCTCTTTAAAAGCACCCTGCTCAAGGGGGATGTCTCCAGCTTTGTTATGGAGTTACCGCCGTACCATATGCCGACGTTCAGTGGCGTGATGTACCACACGTGGCACCGCTTAAAATCCTTCCTGATCCAAGCCGGAAAGGTGATCCTGCTGATCGTCGCGGTGCTCGGATTTCTCAACTCGCTCGGCACCGACGGTTCGTTCGGCAATAGCGATTCCAAGAACTCTGCGCTCAGCGCCATGGGTCGTACCGTGACCCCCTTCTTCCGGCCGATGGGCATTCAAGATGAAAACTGGCCGGCCACCGTTGGACTCTTTACCGGCATCTTCGCCAAAGAGGCGGTGGTGGGTACGCTTGATTCGATCTATGCCCAGTTCGACGCCGAAGAAGAAATTACGAGCGAAGAAGCCGCCCTTCGCTTTAACTTTTGGCAGGGTGTGATCGATGCCTTTGCCGCCATTCCTGCCGGATTTGAAGGGTTCTTTGATCAATTAAAAGATCCGCTCGGGATTTCCGGGGCGCTGGAGAAAGTGGAGGATTCAAAACAGTCGACGTATTCCACCATGGTTTCCCGCTTTGGAGAGCATGGTGAAAAGGCGGCCTTCGCCTATCTGCTCTTCATTCTCATTTATGCTCCGTGCGTCGCGGCGCTCGCCGCCATTTATCGCGAGATCGGCCTGCGCTGGATGCTCTTCGCGGTAACGTATTTGACCGTGCTCGCTTGGGTGATCTCCACCGCGTATTACCAACTGGCCACCTTCTCCGTGAACCCCTCGGCTTCGGCGGGATGGCTGGCGTTCTGCGCGGTCATCTGTGCTATTTTTTATATAAGCCTGCGCTTTGCAGGAAACAAATCGGAATCGTCCTAGCGGAGAGGAGTTATATGCTCAGTTCAATCGCTAAATTATTGAATGAACGCGGAGCGCTCTCCGTACAGGAGATCGGCCTCGCGCTCAAAATCGACGCGGGCGTCCTGCACCCCATGCTCGAACTGCTCGTGCAAAAGAGTAAGGTTATAAAGGTTGAGCTTCCCTGTAAAACCGGTTGCGCTGGAGGGTGCACCCAATCCGATACCATGATCTTCTACAAACCTGTCGTATAGCTTGCGGGATACGCTTTAGTTTAGATCTAAACTTCTGCCGCACCGTAGTGCGTGGGCTCGCGGTAGGCGGCCTCCCAATTCTTAAAGACGGGATCGAGACCCTTGGCGCGGAGCATGTCGCAGAACTCGGGAATAGCCCGTTCGTCGCTGATCGAAAACTGCTCGGTCGACTCCTCCGAATCATCGCTATATCCACCCACCGTTGTTTTGCTCGCGACGCTCATCTTCGAAATTCCCAGGCCCGCCATGCTGTCACGGACACGCTGTGGCTCGCGGGGGGAAAGAACGAGTGGAACTTCGGGTAAACAGATTCGCATCGCAAAAATATATTGCGCCAGCATTTTTTCATCCACGGGGTGATCCGCTTTGAATCCACCGAGTTGAGGGTTGATCCGCGGGAAAGAAATAGAGACGCCGGCCCGCCAATAATTTTTGAGCAGATACTTTGCATGCCGGTAGACGCAGAGCATATCGAAGCGCGGGTCGGCAAGACCGAGTAGGGCTCCGATGCCAATCGTGCGCAAGCCCCCGCGAAGCGCCCGGTCGGCGGCATCGATCCGGTTAAAGAAATCTCGTTTATCGCCCCACCGGTGCATTTTTTCATAGACCTCTTGATCATAGGTCTCTTGATACAGCGAGAGGCCCGTGCAACCGGCCTGGGCGAGCTCGTGATATTCGGACTCTTCCATGGGGAAGACTTCGATGGTTACGTTATGTATGTATTCGGACGCAATGGCGATGCAGTCGCGCAAATAGGGGACATCGGCCTCGGGCATGCGCTCGCCGGTTAAGAGCACGAGTTCTTCGAGTTTCATGGATTTAATCGCGGCCATCTCGTTCCGTAGCTGAACCTCACCGAGTACGGCCCGTGTGGCGCGGCGGTCGCCCGCAATCCCGCAATAGAGGCAGCCGCCGTTGCAAAAGTTAGAGAGATAGAGCGGCGTATAGAGTGAGATCGTGCGGCCAAAGTGTCGTCGCGTAATCGCCTGCGCCCGTTGCGCCATTGGCTCTAGAAAATCGGCAGCCACCGGCGAGAGCAGGGCCGCGAGTTCACGTTCGTTCGGCGATTCGGCACCGAGCGCGCGCTCAACATCGGCGGCGGTAATTTCAAGATCAAGCCACGGTTCGGGGTTTAACCATTCGGGGAGGGGTTTTGAACCACCCGCTTTGCTAGAGGACACAGAGGCGCACGGGGGGTGGATTTTCTCTGTGTTCCTCTGTGGTGAACTGTTTTCTTTAGTCATTTGCGGTGAGGGGTTCAAGATGCGGGGTGCAGGATTCATGGAGGCAGGATACGAGATTAGGATTTTGGGGTGAGATGCTGTTTTTCGACGGCTTGGATAAAATTATTTAATTTTCTGCCTAGTGTTTTAGTTTGCTCAATGAAGGGGTTCGTTGACGAGTTAAGCTCTGGGTAGCAATCCTGAATGTATTTCAGCCATTCAAGGGTTTCATCGCAAGAAGAGTGTGCATAAATTAGGAACCGCACAAAATCGGCCTTGTACCTTCTTCGGCCATACCCTTCAACAATGTTGGCGGATACGGATTTGGATGCTCGCCGGATTTGGCTTCCTATTTCATAGGTCTCATGTTTTGGAAGCCTAAGCGAAAGCGTGTGAATGTTAACACCGATCTCATGTGCCAACCTGTAAATATCTAGATCTACATAGGAACTCATGGGTGTCTCCGGTCTTGCATCTTGCATCCTGAATCATGCATCGCTATTCACAAGGAACGCAGTGAGGGGTGAACTAGCTACAGCCATTTCGCTGGTGGGCATGAGGCCGGCGGTGTAGGCCGCGCGGCCGGCTTCGGTGCCGGTTTTGAAGGCGGCGGCCATGGCGGCGGGGTGTTCGGCGGCGGCGATGGCGGAGTTAACGAGCACGGCATGGCATCCCATTTCAAGCGAGCGGGCGGCTTCGGACGGAGCGCGGAGGCCGGCATCGACAATGACGGGTACGTTGGCATCGCGGACAATAATTTTAATCATGTCGGCGGTGGAGAGCCCTTTGCCGGTGCCGATGGCGGCGCCGAGTGGCATGACCGCCGCGCAACCGATGTCTTCGAGTCGTTTGGCGAGCACGGGGTCGGCGGGAATGTAGGGCAGTACAATAAATCCCTGTTTCACCAGTTCAATGGCGGCTTCGTAGGTTTCGATGGCATCGGGCAGTAGGTGGTGTGGGTTGGGGTGAATTTCGAGTTTCACGATTGGGCTTTTACTCAGCTCGCGCCCGAGCATTGCGGCGCGGATGGCTTCCTTGGCGTTCATAGCCCCCGAGGTGTGGGGCATCAGCCGCACCTGCTTGAGTTCGGCGAGCGGGCCGTATAGATCGTCCTCCGCCTGATTACGATTAAAACGACGGAGGGCGACCGTGACCAGCTCGGTTCCAGAGGCCTTAACCGCCGCGATCATTGTTTTTGTATTGGAAAATTTTCCGGTTCCGAGAAACAAGCGAGAGCTGAATTCTTGCCCGCCTAGATTGAGTTTATCGCTCATGTTATCCGCCCCCGACAAAGACGAGTATTTCAACCGTGTCGTTTTCGTTTAGGAGGGTGGAGTTCCAATCGGTGGAAGGAACCACTTCGCCGTTCACCATGAGGGCGGTGTGTTCTTTTTTTGCATCGAGATCATCGAGTAAGGCATCGATCGATCCCGAGCCGTGGTGTTCGTGCGGTTCGCCGTTAACCGTTAGTTTCATCTCTTTCTCCAATAAAAATGCGGGGCGTTGGAGAGATCTCCACGCTCCCTTGCGCCGGCATGATCCGGATCAGGTTCAACGGGTATTATCTCAGCACGTTCCATACAGTGGATCGGCACCCCGGGTGACTTGAAGCGGACGTTGCCAGCGGGGGGGCTTGAAGTAAAGCGGGAAGGTGTGAAAAGGCGGCGGGAAGCCCGAAAAGGGGATGCCGTCCTCAGAGGGTTAAACTGAAAGTACAGAAGAGGTGTTACACTAACGTGGCGACTTGATCCCCATCATAGATGGAATAGTTTGTGGTGGTTCCTTCGATGCGTGAGACGCGGCGATCCAACACGTCGTATTCAATGAAGCTGGAAGCATCGTCTATGCCTCCTCCCCACATTGTACTTTTTCACATATCAACTCCCTTATCATTTTTATGTTTTTGCGAGAGTAGTGGGGTAAGGAAAGTTGAATAATATCACCCTGCTTGGTGGTAATGGTTGTTCCTCGTAATTTATCAGCAAACGAATCCGAGATTACGATATCTGATACCTTTACGTTTATTGATTTAAACCCGATTTTACGACGAGCTGGAATTTTAAGCTCATCCCCATTGAGAATAATATCCAAATATCTAACAGGCAATGCACTACAAGCCAATCCCATAAAAAAAGCTACAACCACATAAAAACCAATTAATGAAAATGAAATTGAACCATGAGCCCAAAACTTAACTATTAATGCACAAATTAGAACTTTGGGATATGTTCTGCATATCCAAATTAACCGACTTGCTCGCACCGTAACTACGTGATCATTCATTTCCATATTAACCCTCTATATTACAAACAACAGTATTTAAGTGTGAAACACTTAGTGTTAGGTTTAATATCAACCATCAGGGTATTCATCTTCTGGATCATCTACCGGCTGAAAAAAGGTTTCCCTTGTTTTCATCCATAGCATGCCTACACCAAATCCTAAGAAAAACCCCAGCCCCGGCATTATCACATTCCCGACCCACATAGCGCCCAGCATTATCACCGCATCCGACGTGTCTGGTTCCGTCATGGAGTAGCGTAATCCCATTGGATCCACAAACATCACGGGATTACTGGCACAAAACTCATACTGGTTCAAGCCGCCGTTGATCCCAATGGGATCCTTACTCAGCCAGCGACCGGTGTTTGAGTCGTACCAGCGGGCGCGGAAATAATAAAGCCCGGTCGTGGAATCGTATTCTCGTCCTTGGAAACAATATCTATTTCCGATGGCCGATTGTTGATTGGCGATTGAATTGCCGGAGCCGTCCTTCACGTCGAGGATTTCTCCGTAGGCGGAATATTCATACGATTCCACTGTCATCCCATAGCAGGCGGTAACGGAGAGTGAATGCCCTGTTTTGTTAAGGTTTCTGAGTCTGGTTTCATTTGGTCGATTCCGATTTTTTGTTGAAGGTTAATGATGGTTTCTCGTTTTAAACATCTGGCTGTCCCA
>JAJRRI010000125.1 GCA_024279685.1 Verrucomicrobiota bacterium
GAAAATGATCGGTCTCATTCGTTCCAGGGCGAAGTCATAGAAATGATAGAATATGCTTATGCAGGCCGATTCTACGGAACCCGATCCGATGGAAACCTGATTATCATCACGGATGAACGCGGTCAAATCATCCAGTATAAGGCTTCGAAATCATGGTTGTGGGAAAATCTAGAAAATCTTCGGAAGCTTCCCGTGGGTGCCTACATGGACAAAACCTGCCTCCGTGTTTATCCGACCCAGCCAAAAGATTTTAGATAATAAAGGGAGATGCATGGTAAAGGAAATAAAGGGAGATTCAACGTGGCTTTAAAGGCGGTATTATTTGATTTGGATGGGGTAATTGTTGATACGGCAAAATATCACTATATCGCATGGAAAGGGCTGGCGGATCGGCTTGGTATATTTTTTGACGAAGCCATCAATGAGCGGTTGAAGGGCGTCAGCCGAATGGCTTCGCTTGATATTATTCTCGAGCGGTCGGAAAAGGCTTATTCGGCCGACGAGAAGGAGGCTTTGGCGACCGAGAAGAATGATGCGTATGTCGTCATGGTTAAAAAGATAACCCCTGCCGAAATTCTTCCGGGTGTGGTGAATTTTCTTCAGGAGCTTCGAGAAGCGGGGATTAAAAGTTCCGTTTGCTCCGCGAGTAAAAGCGCTGGAATGATTATTGATCTTCTGGACTTGAATCCCTTCTTCGACGAAGTTCTAGGCGGTTCCGACATCACCCGTCCGAAGCCGGATCCGGAAATATTTGAGATGGCGCGCGACCGATTGGGCCTAATTTCCTCAGAATGTCTGGTGGTGGAGGATGCCTTTGCCGGCATTGTTGCGGCCAAGCGTGCGGGGATGAAAGCGTTGGGCATGGGTGAGGAATCTATTCTTACCAATGCGGATATTGTTTTTCACGATATGACCTATTTTAACCTGCACGATGTACATCTCTTTTTTGACCAAAAAATCGCTCTAAAAGAGGAGAGCACGAGGGCATGCCTCCGCAAGCCAAAGGATCTTTAATGAATACAAAATATGCATCGGAATGGATCTATTGTGTTTCGGAATTTTTACCGGACGATCTGGCTCTCAACGGCAACCGCTTCATGCTCGGAAACGGCTACATGGGTGTGCGCGGAACCCTTGAAGAGCACGGAGAGAATGAGCTGGCCGGGGTCATGCTTAACGGAGGCTACGACCAAGTTCCGGGTCGGTGGCGCGAACCCGTTAACGCACCCAATGGGTTATTTACGGTGGTGGACGGCGCGGGCGAGATTGTCCGCCACGAACAACGACTTGATCTTCGCCGCGGTCGTATGGCGCGCGAGACGGAATATGAAAATGTGACGGTTGAATCCGAGCGGTTCGTATCGATGGCCAACGTGCATCTTATGGGCCTTAAATACAGCTCAACCCGTTCCGCGAAAACCTCCATCGATTCCAAGGTATGGAATATTAATGGCTCGCATTTTCATATTTTGGAAACCAGCCTCGACGAGGTGGTGGTTAAAACTCAGGAGCAGGGGATTATTATTGCTGTTTGCAGCGAGATAGAACCTATCGACGAAACGTCGTTTTATAAATATATATCGATTTACACCTCGCTCGATTGTGATGATCCGGTTGCGGCCGCTCGAGAAAATAGCCGTGCGGCAAAAGAGGCGGGATGGGAAAAGGTGGGTGCCGAACATGACGCCGTCTGGGAAAAAATCTGGGCGCGCTGCGATGTGAAAATCGAGGGCGACGACGAGGCGCAGTTTGCATTGCGTTATAGTCTCTATCAGCTTCAGCTTACCGCGCCGCGTCATTCCGATCGGCTCTCTATTCCTGCGCGCGGGCTTTCCGGGCAAGTGTATAAGGGGGCTGTATTTTGGGATACGGAAATGTTCATGACCCCCTTCTTTGCGTTGACCGACCCCGCCGTAGCGCGCAATCTAATTCTCTACCGTTGCCATACGCTCGATGGAGCTCGCCGCAAGGCGACCGAATATGGGTTTCGCGGCGCATTTTATGCGTGGGAGAGTCAGGAAACTGGGGATGATTTTTGTACCCATTTCAATGTGACCGACCTTTTTACCGACCGCCCGATGCGCACCTACTTCCGAGACAAGCAGATCCATGTGGGGGCGGATGTCGTTTATGCCATTTGGACGTACTATGAACAGACGGGCGATTTCTCGGTGTTTACAGACGGTGCCGCAGAAGCGGTGGCCGAGTGCGCGAGGTTTTTCCACTCGTATGCCTATTATAAAGAAGACAAAGTGCGTTACGAATTACTTGATGTCGTTGGTCCAGATGAATACCACGAACGAGTGCATAACAACGCTTTTACCAACCGCATGGTAAAGTTTGCGCTCGAAACGGCCGTTCAAGTCCTTGAACTTTTACGAGAACGCGACCCCGAGTTTTTCCACACGTTAGATCGTCAGTTCGGTTTTTCGGAAGAGGTTGGCTCGTGGAAAAAAATGGCTGCCGAGCTTTATATCCCTTCGCCTAATGAAAAGGGTATTATTGAGCAATTCGACGGATACTTGAAGCTTGAGGATACGACGCCGGAAGAACTTAAAACCCGAGTGATCAAGCCGACTGAATATTGGGGCGGGGGCCACGGATTGGCCACGACGACTCAGGTCTTGAAGCAGGCCGATGTGGTGCTGATGCTCAACCTGTTCCGTAGCGACTATTCGGCCGAGGTGATCAAAGCTAACTGGGAATACTACGAGCCGCGCACAGAGCATGGGTCCAGTCTCAGCGCCTGCGCGTATGCCATGGTGGCGGCGAACCTCGGCAAGCCGGACTGGGCCTATACCTATTTCATGAAAACAGCCACGGTAGACCTGACCGGAAAGTCGAAGCTGTATCTCGGGCCGCTCTACATTGGCGGAACGCATCCGGCCGCAAATGGCGGAGCTTGGCTTTCGGCCGTTTTTGGCTTTGCTGGGTTGCAAATTAATGCCGCAGGAATCACGGCAACCCCCAACCTTCCCTCGCATTGGAAAAGCTTGAAATTTGGAATTGAATGGCAAGGGAAAGCATACCAGATCCATGTTAAACCCGATACGGTGCGAGTGTATGAGGCCTAAGAGAAGAGATACAGGGATTTTCCTCGGGATTAAATGGCCATAAAATACGGGTAAAGGCGGTTGTAATCTGCTAAAAATTGTTAAAGTTTGATGGATTTTGAGTCCCGTCGTTTTAACCCAGTCAGAGGAAAAATTAAGATGCAACCGAAGCCACCTAATATTAAAGATGTCGCCCGTGAAGCTGAGTGTTCAATCGCAACGGTATCTTGCGTTCTGAACAATCGTGGGCGGATTGGAAAATCAACCCAGAAGCGGGTTCGGGGAATATGCAAAAAACTAGGTTATTTCCCTAGTGCCGCGGGTCGCAGCCTGCGTAGTCAGAAGACCGACAGCATTGGCATTCTTTTCTATCCCTCCTGTGCCCATATTTTTAGCAACCTATTCTACTCGGATATTATGGCAGGCCTTGAAGAGTGCCTCACCGCGGCCAACCAAAATCTCTTGTTGGCGGGATATGACATTTCCACCCAGCATGAAGAGTTGCCTAAGTTCATCCGTGAAGGCAGCGTGGACGGTGTTATTCTTATGGGAGGGTGCCCTGATTCGTTCAAGAAAAAGCTCAGCGCGGCTGGGCTTCCCATCCTGTTACTCGACACCGAGCTCCCCGGAATTCCCATCGATTCGGTCACTACCGATGGGTTTCACGCTATGGTCGAGATGGTTGGGCACCTCCAAGAGCTCGGGCACCGCAATCTACTGATGGTTCAGGAGAACCCTGAAAATTACAATGAGACTACGAGGCTATTGGGATTTGAGACTGAAAACCGCCGTCTCGGGCTTGAGTACAAAACGATTAGGTACGCAGGTCTAGAGCAGACTGCCGATGAGATTATCAATCTCATCAACTCCGACCACCCGATCACTGCCGCCTGCTTCGTGAACGATGATCTTGCTGCCCAGGTTATGGGGAAACTACAGTCCAAAGGGATCTGTATTCCCGATCAACTCAGCATCACGGGGTTCGATAATATCCGTTTCTCACAGGACTCCTTCCCTCCGATAACCACCTTTCATACGGATCGTAAGCAGTTGGGCATCGAGGGTGCAAAAGCCATCCTCCGAAGAATCCAGGAACCTTCGTCTCCAGTTCGCAAACTCCTCTTTCCCTCCACCCTCATAAAACGTGATTCGGTCAAGTCGCCCGC
>JAJRRI010000126.1 GCA_024279685.1 Verrucomicrobiota bacterium
CGAAGAAAAATGGACTTGTGTGCTAAAAAAGGCCTTCCAGAATTTTTTAAAAGATGCCCACCTGCTCCCGGTCTCCGACGGAACCCAGCTTTTGCTTATTTGAAGCTTCCGTCAGGGAAGTTCAACTGCATTTTTTAGGTTGATAGGTCACCTGCGTGGTGCCGTCGGCCCAGCCGGTCATTTGGTTAAGGGCGTTGGCGGTATTGTACATGACTTGGGAAGTAAGCGAGGTACTTGTCCCGTCGGTTGCATAAACGGCCTTGAGCGTGCGGTTGTCGGCGGAGTCCCATCCATAGAGCGTGCGTGTGGATACCGGGCTGGAGTCGGGGGAGATGGTTTCAGAAACCAAGCGGTAGCGATCATCATATTCCCAGATGGTCACCGCATCTTCGGCTTGCCCCGTAAGGTTGCCCGAAGTTTGGAGCATTTTGCGGGCGGAGCCGACGGCGTCGTAGTCGTAGGCCATCTTAAGCAAGGTCGTCGGTCTGCATGGTGAGCAGGCGACCCATGGCATCGAAGGTGCGGGTTTACGCTACTCCGCTGGGGTAGGTGCGACCGACGGGTTTGCTGTGGAGATTGTATCGGTAGTCCGTGGTATTGGATCCTTCGTTAATGGCCGTGATGCGGTTGAGTGCATCGTAGGTCCATTCCATCGCGCGACCGCTCACGCCGTAGAGCGCGTTGGTGCGATTGCCGTTGAGATCGTACGTATAGGCATGCGTCACGCCAACGGAGCGGAGCTTAGGCTCCACTCAACTCCCTGATATTCAGTTCATGGAAAGGTACCAGTCGATGAATTTTAGAATCTACTATTTTTCTTTGCCCCACGAACCCTTCGCCTCATCATAAAATCGCATCGTCCGGCTAACCGTCGTAAAATGTGCCCCATGGCCAATTGCTCGCTCACCCACTCCGCCCGCACGGGATAATGATATCGCAAAAGACCGGCGATCAACATTTTTTGGGGATGCGATTTTGGTAGTCGCTCCAAATCAGATCGATCCAGTTTGAAATGGATCAGGCATCGATTCAAAACCGCCTTGGCCGCGGCTTCAATGCGTAGGTCTGCTTGGTTTTCTAAAATTCATCGGCTGCCCCCCCCCCCTTTTTTTTTTCCGAGCAGTCTTTAGAAAAGGAGAGATTATAGACCAACGCGATTGACAGTCCCCATAGAAGGACTGGCACCTTTTCTGGAAATATTAAGGTCTTTTGAGGTGAATGGAGTGGGATCAATTTAATCATAGTGGGAATGTCCTTCGGTGAATTTAAAGAAGTTGGAACTTAATACGTTTGATAAATGGCGTGCCCGGCGATAACGAGCTCATCGTTGATATTAATCCAGCCTTCCTCTTTTTTTAGCCAAATTTCGGCGAGGTAGCGGCCATATTTACCGTGTTTATTTTTTTTGGGTTTCAATAATCACTTCTTGCCCGTCGATTAAGCTTCGCAGAAAATCGCGCGAAGCCGTCCCGAGGGCTTTGTCGCCATCGGTCATTTCGGGGCATTAATTCGCATGAGACGCAGCTTTTCATTTCGAACCCAAATGCCCACCCCAAGGTCGATGTCCGCCCGGCACGTGTCGCCGTCGTAAATCGATTGAATATGCGCTGTGTAATGGAAGAGATCGGTATCTTTAGAAATTAAATTTAGGTTTAACCCGAGTGCATCAACATAGCGCTCCAACGTATGCACGGTGAAATTGGAATCCCCGCTCTCAATCGGCTGATGGTGGTTTATGTGAGGCCTGACTTTTTGGCCACCTCGCCTTGCGAGAGATCGTATTTTTATGAAATCGGCGGTTTGGTAACTATTTGTTTTGTAAAATAGAACCGCTTTATTCATGATCTTTTACTCATGAATAAAAATAAATTGGAATTAATGGCGCCCGCCGGCTCATATGCTTCGCTCTCGGCGGCGATTCGAAATGGAGCGGATTCTATCTATTTTGGGGTGGATAAACTCAATATGCGTTCGCGGGCAGCGAGCCCATTTGGGCTGGATGATTTGCGGCGAATTGCGAGGCTTTGCCGATGGTGTGGGGTGAAGTCGTATCTTGCGCTTAACGTCATTGTTTATGACGACGAACTTGAAACGATGCAGACCGTTTGCGATGCCGCCAAAGCGGCGGGAATTGATGCGATTATTGCGGCGGATATTTCGGCGATTGAGTATGCCCGATCCATCGGTGTGGAAGTTCATATTTCAGTGCAAGCCAATATCTCGAATGTGGCGGCGGTTCGTTTTTTTTCTCGTTATGCAGATGTCATGGTGCTGGCACGTGAACTAACGCTGGAGCAAATTACAACGCTTAGAAAAGCCATACGTGAAGAACAAATCACCGGGCCGAAGGGGGCGTTAGTTCAGATTGAGCTTTTTGCTCACGGGGCGCTTTGTATGGCCATTTCGGGAAAATGCTATATGAGCCTTGGTTGCTATAAAAAATCGGCGAATCGAGGTTCGTGTTTGCAAAACTGCCGCCGCGCCTATCGATTAACCGATGTTGAAACGGGCGATGAATTGGAGGTGCAAAATCAATATATCATGTCGCCGAAAGACCTATGCACCTTGCCTCACCTCGATCGACTCGCCGAGGCAGGGGTCACCATTTTCAAACTCGAAGGCCGGGCGCGAACTGCGCAATATGTTGGCGCGGTGACGCAGGCTTATGGCGCGGGATTAAGAGCGGTTGAGGCGGGCGTGTTTAGATCAGAAAACTTTCAGCCGCTGGAGGCGGGTTTGGCCTCGGTCTTTAATCGGGGTTTTTGGGATGGCGGATATTATTGCGGCGAAAAAATGGGCGAATGGGCGGACTCCGCTCACTCGCAGGCCACGCACAAACGGGTGGAACTGGGAACGGTTTCTAATTATTTTGCGAAGATTAGTGTCGTTGAATTTACGCTGTGGCAGAAGGAGCTTTTACCGGATTGTAACGTGCTGGTTGAGGGGCCAACAACCGGAGCGGTGGAGGTGCATATTGACCGTTTTCGGGTGGATGGAAATCCGGCGGACCGGGCGGTTAAAAATGATGAAGTTACATTTTCGATCCCAGTAAAAGTCCGTCGGCAGGATAAAGTTTTTCTGCTTCAGCCGGTGGAATAAATCCTTCGCGGGGGCCTATATAGAGGTGGACTTAAAAATCTGGACCAGCGGTTAAGTTAGGTTTTGGCGCATAGCTCCTTAAATGAGAAGGATAGGAGCTATGAAAAATCAACGAAGAAAACACACGGCGGAGTTTAAGGCGCGAATCGCGCTGGAGGCGATCAGGGGCATCGATACCCTCAACGAGATTGCGGCGAAGTTCGAGGGGTGCATCCCGTACAGGTCGGCAACTGGAAAAAAGAGCTTCTCGTTCGAGTTCCCGAACTCTTCGAGCGAAAGAATGCCGCGAAGAACAAGACTGAAGAACTCAAACCATCCAATGATAAGGGACATAAGAGGATGAATGCAAGCTTGTCGCTCGTGTAGCTCGTTCTTTTGGGCGTGCTGATTTGAGTCATTCCAAACTTCCAACGGGTGGGTGTTTGCACTACCGTCTGCGCCATGGACTTAATTTCTTCCCTTGAAAAACGTTTCGGTGGCTGGGCCATCCCTAATTTAACCCTCTATTTAATCGTGATCCAACTCTTTGGTGTGGGGTTGCTGATGGGGGGGTATTCGCGATATGAGGATTTGGTTCTCGTGGGGGGCTTGGTGCAGGTGGGGGATTGGACGCGCTTACTGTCGTTCATGATGATTCCTCGAACGCTCAGTCCGATCTGGCTTTTCTTTTCCTTCTATGTCTTTCATCTGATCGGGTCGTCGCTGGAACGAGAATGGGGGGCGTTCCGATTCAATCTCTATATTCTAGTGGGCTATCTTTTGACGGTTGCGGCGGCATTTATTGCTCCTTCGGCGATCATCTTCAATACCTATTTTCTCGGTAGCATATTCCTGGCGTTTGCCACGCTGTTTCCCCATATGGAGTTTCGACTATTTTTCATTATTCCGGTTAAAGTAAAGTGGTTGGGTTGGCTGACCGTGGCTCTCTATACCCTGACGCTATTTTCAGCGAATCTGGGTAGCCGATTGGGTGTTGCCGCAGCATTTGCAACCTACCTGCTCTTTTTCGGGAAGGCGTTCCTGAATAACTTTAAAGCCGGGCGGCGTCGTAAGGCGTATCATGCTGAACGTGCGGTGGTTGAGGCTCAACCCTTCCATGTCTGCGCGGAGTGCAACATGACCGATAAAAGCGATGAACCGATTCACTTTCGCTATTGCTCGACCTGTGGAAAGTGCTTTTGCGAGAAACATATTGGGAAGCACGACCATCCCTCTTAATAAAAAAGCCACAACTGAAAAACCAGTTGCGGCTTTAAAATGGAGCGAGCGAAGAGATTCGAACTCTCGACAACCACCTTGGCAAGGTGGAGCTCTACCACTGAGCTACGCTCGCCTTTTCCTCGTGAAAGGAAGCGCGTATTATTGTGATCCAGGTTGGGTTTGCAAGCACAATTCGGTGGAAAAACGCGACTATGCTTTCTTTGAACGAATCTTGATATTTCAGGGTCAATCATGTAAATAAATAGGTTCATGTAGGGAATAGGCGGGGATTAGCTATGGAAGCATTGGAAGTCAAAAATACGGTGATTTGGAGCGACCGTTGGCGATTGGGCGCGCTATCACGGGAAGAACTGATGAACATTGGCTTCATTTCGGTGATTGTCGGGATGCTTTTTTTGATGTTTCATTTGCTGGGTAATACGGTTGAAAATGTAAGCAGCCGGTCGGCGTTCACGTGGATGATCGCTCGTTGGGGCGACAAAGAGTCGTTTGGCGCGGACTACTCGCACGGCTTTCTCATCCCCTTCGTGAGTTTAGGCATTGTCTGGTATAAGCGGGCCGAATTTTTTTCGGTAACGAAGAATGTCTGCGTGGTGGGACTTTATGTCGTTGTCGCAGCACTGGTTATGCACTGGCTGGGTGCAAAAATGCAGCAAACGCGTGTTTCGTTGCTCAGCTTGATCCTCTTGATCTGGGGAGTTCCGCTCTATTTCTTTGGCTGGCAGGTAGCCAAGTTACTCATCTTTCCGTGCGCCTATCTGATTTTCTGCGTTCCACTCAACTTTTTGGATGCGTTGTCTGGACCCCTACAGCGGGTTGCCACGACGATGGGATACGCGGCGATTGAAGGGATAGGCATTGAATGCGAACGGGTAGGTAATATGTTACGTTCGCAGTATTTTAATTTAAACGTCGCCGCGGCTTGTTCCGGTCTTCGATCCCTACTGGCTATGACGGCTCTTTCTGCGGTATACGCTTATTTTACCCAAAAAACTTTTACGAAAAAGTGGCTTCTCTTTCTTTCATCGATCCCGATTGCGGTGCTTGGAAACGTGGGTCGAATTGTCTCTATCGCTTTGGTTTCGGTGACGAGTGGCCAGCAATATGCCACAGGCCTGCACCACGACTGGGCGGGCTATGTATTTTTCACGGTGTCTATCAGTTTGATGATTGCCTGTGGAAGACTACTGAATATTAACTACACGGAGCTTGTTAAATCATGGCAAACAAAAGTCTTCTCAAACCCTTCTTAAGTATCGTTCTCCTCATGTCGCTTACCGCCTTTGCCTTGGCCTTTACGGTTGGGGTGGCTCTGGACTTTGTTCCGGGCGTGGTCATGCAACTTCCGGAAGAGGTGGATGATTGGGTCGGCAACGAACTTCGTTTTTGCCATAACCCTGATGTGTGCGCGAAGGACTATCGCGATGCCGCGTTCTATATTCGGGACCTCGAAATTCCTGATATTTGCCCGAATTGTGGGGAAAGTCTCTTTAAAATGGCCCGCTCAGAAAAAGAGGCGCTGCCCGAAGATACCGAATTTGTGAAATCGGCTTACACCAACTCTGCTGGGAACCGATTGTTTACCTCGATTGTATTGAGTGGAACCGCCCGCGACAGTATTCACCGTCCGCAACGTTGTTTAAAAGGGCAGGGTAATACGCTGGATGGAGAGTATACGTTTAAGGTTCCGATGGAAGGTCGTGATCCGCTGAAAATCCGGATTATTAAGGCATCCAGAATGTTCCAAACTGCGGAAGGGGAGGTTCCCTATTTCTCCTATTACGCCTACTGGTTTGTTGGGCAGGACCGAGAAACTCCATCGCACTATTCTCGAATGTTCTGGCTGGCGTGGGACCGAATCGTGCGAAGTAAAGCCAATCGCTGGGCTTATATCGCAGTGTCTGGAAAACGCGAGGCTGAGGGTACAGCCTATGAGGCCGATCTGATTGAGTTTATTCAGCAAGTCTACCCCAAAATTCTTACGGATTCAATGAATAACACCATCTACGAATAATCTTCCGTACCTTGGACGTTGCACCCATGCCCGCATGTTTTTATAGTGCGGGCTTTATTTTTTGGAACCGAGGAAACGAAATGCCCCAGATCAAAGAAGGAATAGAAGTTGGCTATGTAGCGCATCTTGCGCGCATCGACCTGACGGACGAAGAAACCAAGCTTTTCCAAGAACAGCTCGATCAGGTGTTACTCTATGTCGAGTAACTTAACGAACTTGATGTTTCGGACGTTGAGCCCACCGCTCATGCGATTCCCGTATTCAACGTCCTCCGCAAAGACGAAGTCGGCCAAAGCCTTCCGCATGCTGATATTATCGCCAATGCGCCCGCCTCCATCGCTGGCGAAATCCGTGTCCCTAAAATCATCGACCAGTAGGAGAATAATGGCTGATTTACATAAACTAACGATTGCAGAACTCTCTGAAAAACTGGCCGCAGGTGAATGCTCTTCGGTGGATATTATCAACGACGTGCTAGCTTCGATCGATGCCACTGACGATAAGGTGGGTGCTTACTTAACGATCGACCGAAACTCCGCGCTGGAGCAAGCTAAAGCGGCCGATGAAGCCCGAGCTTCCGGTTCAAATGCGCCTTTGCTTGGGATTCCCGTGGCGATCAAAGATTTATTAAATGTAAAAGGGCAACCCTGTACCTGCTCGTCAAAAATTCTCGAAGGCTATATCGCCCCGTATGATGCCACCGTTATTACTCGGCTCCGTGCGGCCGGAGCGGTGCTGCTCGGGCGCGTCAACATGGATGAGTTTGCGATGGGTTCAAGTACGGAAAATGCCGCGCTTGGAAAAACGGCTAACCCATGGAACACCGATCATGTACCCGGTGGCTCTTCCGGTGGATCGGCCGCCTGCGTTGCCGCCGACGAGGCGATTGCATCGCTCGGTTCCGATACGGGCGGATCCATTCGCCAACCTGCTGCCTTCTGCGGTTGTGTGGGTGTCAAACCAAGCTACGGGCGAGTATCGCGCTTCGGTCTGACGGCCTTCGCCTCCTCGCTCGATCAGATTGGCCCGTTGACGAAAACGGTGAAGGATTCGGCGATCCTGCTCGAAGTGCTCTGTGGCGACGATCAATTGGATTCATCCTCCATCGAAATGGAAGTGCCTCGCTTTGGGAAACATCTTACGAACGATACCTCGCTGGCCGGTATGAAGCTTGGATTGCCCCAGGAATATTTTGTGGAGGGTATGGATCCCGAGGTTGAAAAGGTGGTGAGGGATGCGGTCGAGCATTGCAAGAGTCTTGGCGCGGAGATCATCGATGTCAGCCTGCCGCATTCAAAATATGCCATCGCAGCCTATTATATTATCGCTACGGCGGAAGCTTCCGCCAATTTAGCGCGGTTCGATGGAATCCGTTACGGACTGCGGATCGATGGAAAGGATCCACTTGAACTATACGAAAAAACCCGTTCCGCTGGGTTCGGTTCCGAAGTTAAACGTCGCATTATTCTCGGAACCTACGTGCTGAGTAGTGGGTATTACGATGCCTATTACAAGCGCGCGCAGAAGGTTCGTACCCTCATTCGCAACGACTTTACCGAAGCATTCGGGCAGTGCGATGCCATTCTTGCACCAGTGACCCCGACCCCGGCTTATAAGCTCGGTGAAAAGACGGACGATCCGTTGAAAATGTATCTCGATGATATTTTGACTACGCCTGCCAACCTCGCCGGAAACTGCGCGCTTTCACTGCCGTGTGGTTTCTCTTCCGACCACTTGCCGATCGGTCTTCAAATCATCGGCGATTCATTTGCCGAAGAGACTATTCTCAAAGTGGGCCACGCCTATGAACAAACCACCGAATGGCATAAGAGAAAACCAGTGCTGTAAAAGAAATCACCACAGAGGGCACGGAGGAATACAGAGAATGGAAGCGGGTCAAATTACGGAGAGAGTTATTGGTGCATCGATGAAAGTTCATTCGGCTTTAGGGCCGGGATTACTTGAAAGCGCATATCAAGCCTGTCTCTTCCGAGAGATGGGAAAGCAAGGGCTTTCCGTTAAATCTGAGATTGTGCTTCCTGTAGTTTATGATGGAGAAATAATTGATGTGGGTTATCGGTTGGATTTATTGATTGAGGATCAAGTGATCATTGAACTAAAAGCCGTTGACAAGGTTCTCCCTATTCATGAAGCGCAACTCATTACCTATTTAAAACTAAGCGGTAAAAAAGTCGGATTACTCATTAACTTTAATGTATTGCGTCTCAAGGATGGAATCACACGCCGAGTAAACTAACCCCTCTGTGTTCCTCCGTGCCCTCTGTGGTAAAAAAGGATTCTGTTATGAAATATGAAGCAACGATTGGTCTTGAAACACATGTGATGCAGAAGACGGCATCGAAGATGTTTTGTGCGTGCAAATATGAATATGGTGCGGCACCGAATACGCATGTTTGTCCGGTTTGCCTAGGCTATCCCGGCGCATTGCCGGTGATGAATGAAAAAGCCATTGAGCTCTGCTGTAAGGCGGGCATATTGCTGGATTGCGAAATTAATCCGTACAGTAAGTGGGATCGTAAAAACTATTTCTATCCAGATATGGCGAAAAACTACCAGATCACGCAGGCCGACGAACCACTCTGTATAGGAGGTCATTTGGAAGTCGAGGTCGAGGGCACGCTGAAAACCTTTACACTCGAACGCATCCATCAGGAGGAAAATGCGGCCAAGAACACGCATGTTGCGGGGGCAAGTCTCGTCGACTACAACCGTGCTGGAACCGCGCTGATGGAGATTGTTTCTAATCCGTGCATGCACTCTGCCGCCGATGCGTTGGCCTATCTTGCTGCGCTTAAGCAGATCATGGAATATGGTGGAATTTCCGATTGTAATCCGGAAAAGGGACAGATTCGCTCTGATGTCAATGTGTCCATCCGCCCGGTCGGTCAAAAGGAGCTAGGATCCAAGGTCGAGATTAAGAATATGAATTCGTTTGCGTTCATCCAAGAGGCCATCGAATACGAGATTAACCGTCAGACCGCCCTCCTCGAAAGCGGCGGAACCGTGGTGCAGGAAACGCGTGGGTTCGATGCCAACCGCGGCGAAACTTTCAGCCAGCGCACCAAAGAAAATGCACACGACTATCGCTATTTTCCCGAACCGGACCTCATGCCCGTTAAGATTTCAAAGGAGCAGGTGGAGGTGTGGCGATCTGAACTGCCGGAACTTCCTGCGCAACGCCGCGAGCGGTATGTGAAGATGTTGGGTCTGTCGGAATATGATGCCGGTGTATTGACTGCCGAGAAGGCGACCTCCGACTGGTTTGAGCAGGCGATGCAACACACGAAAAATGCCAAGGCGGTCTCTAATTTTGTCATGGGCGAAATGATGCGCCTGCTTTCGGAACAGGAGCTCACCATTTCCGAATCGAAAGTTACGCCCGAAAAGTTATCCGAAATTATTGCACTGATTGATGCCAAAATCATCAGTACCGGAGCAGGGAAGCAAGTCTTCGAGATCGTCTTTAATGAGGGAGGCAAACCGAAGCAAATCATCGAGGAAAAGGGGATGGCGCAGGTTTCCGACGATTCCGCATTAGACGGCTGGGCGGATGATGCGATCGCGGCTCATCCTAAGCCGGTTGAAGAGTATAAGGCTGGGAACACCGCTTCAATCAACTTTCTGATGGGGCAGGTCATGAAGGCGAGTCGTGGAAAAGCAAACCCCGGTGCAGTTATGAAAATGCTCAAACAAAAGTTAGATGGGTGTTAATTTAGAACGCTGAAAAAGGCCTTAATTCACCTCTCCTACGAACGTTCGTTGATGGTGTAGACCACGACGCTTTTGAGGATATTCACGTCCAGAGAAAGACGCTCTTCTTGAGTGATCATTTTGAGAAGTTCAAAGGTTGATCGTTCTCGGTAGGATTCTTTGAATGGAATATGATCGAGATTGGCGTTGATGACCACTCGAGACGAAGGGTAGTAGCGCGATTTTTTTTCCTTGATCGGAGCCGTGTAGTAAAAAACATTGGCCCAGAATTCCGTTTGGGTTCTTTTTTTCGGGATGGCATCTGGATGGGTGGCCAGGGCTGCGGCATCGATGCCCGCGGAAAGGTCATTTTCTGGGCGAAGGGGGAAATATTCTTCCAACAGGTCGTTGGAATATTCAATCCAACGCTTTCGATGATTCATTTCGAATATTTCGGTTACGATTCCATCGGAGATGCGCACCACCATTTCCCTTTCATAGTACAGGTGATTGAGTTGGAGTTCGGGGCTGTTCCCGCGTCGGTACGACAGAATACCGGAGAACCAGTTCGCAAAAACGGGCGCGCCGTCGTATTTATAGAACAGCTCGGTGAAGGGGTATTGCGCCCCTTTATTGGTTTCGATTTTTACAATATAGAGTTGGTCGTTTTTGATCTCCCAGTGCCGTGTATAGTTGGGCCAGTGGGGAATGCAGAAGGTATTGACATACTTCTCCAACCGTTCTTGTTTGCAGAAGTGACTTAAGTATTTATTGAGTGGATTGGCTCGGATGTAGTAGCCCCTGCCGTTGATGTTCAAAAAGTCTTCGGAGTGGTCGGCAGAATAAACCTGAAATGGAGCGGTTAATCCAAACAGGAGTAGAGTGATTTTTAAGATGAATGCAGTAGATTTCATTTTTTTTGAAAGGGATATTAGTGCGAGTAATACGCAATAATGGAAGCTTTTTCAATCGTATGGGCATTCAGCTTAAAGCCAACGAGGTTCGGGGTACTGGTCTCCACGAGATTCAGTTTTTCAATATCGAGAGCATAAATCGTTAAGATATATTGGTGCGGTGGGTCGCCTTTGGGCGGTGCGGCGCCTCCATAGCCGAAACTCCCGAAGCTGGTGATGCTTTGTACACTCTCCTTCGGCGCCAGCTTCTTGGTGGAATTTCCTGCGTCAGCCGGAAGTGAAAGAACCTCGGCTGGAATATTAAAGAGTAGCCAGTGCCACCACCCCCCCCCGGTTGGAGCATCGGGGTCATAGAGCGTTATGGCAAAACTTTTGGTTCCTTCCGGTGGGTTTATCCAGCTCAGATCTGGAGATATGTTTTTCCCTGTACACCCAAACCCAGAATAGAGCTGGTCATTCGATACTTGCCCAGTGAATGAGCTACTGCTTAAGGTGAACCCTTCCGACCATGCAAGATGGGTTGTAATGAGTAAGACTCCGGATATAAGAGTAAAAAACTTTTTCATAGGAGATCTCCTTTTTAGAATGAATTAGGCGTTGAGTATCCATTGGGGTGGGATTGATGCCACTCCCATGCGCTTTGTACGATGGTTTGGAGATCCGCGTATTCCGGTTTCCAGCCGAGCTCGGTTTTCGCTTTTGTGGCATCAGCAACGAGCGCGGTACAGTCGCCTGCTCGGCGGGGTTCGAGTTCGGCGGGGATCGGATGCCCGGTAACTTCGCGGCAGACTTCGATGACTTCTTTAACGGTATAGCCATCGCCGTTGCCAAGGTTAAAACTGCCTTGGATATTGGGCTTAAGCGCAAGGATGTGTGCTTGTGCAAGATCTTTGATGTGAATGTAGTCGCGCACACAAGTGCCATCGCGAGTTTCATAGTCATTGCCGAAGATAAAAATCTTATCGCGCTTGCCTTGTGCCACTTGTAGAACGAGCGGGATCAGGTGGCTTTCAGGGGTATGGGCCTCGCCATATTTTTCCGTAGCGCCGCAGGCGTTGAAGTAGCGTAGAAAGACGCACTTGATATCATGGATTTCTCCGCCCCACTTAAAGATGTGTTCGCAAAGGTATTTGGATTCTCCGTAGACGCTTTCGGGGAGTTGCGGCAAAGTTTCATCCATCGGCATACGATCCGGAGTTCCGTAGGTCGCACAGGTGGAGGAGAAAATGAGTTTCTTGCAATCGGCTTCCACCATGGCGGACATCAGGTTAAGCGAGCCGCTCACATTATTTTCAAAGAAGGGCATCGGTTCCTTCATGGACTCACCGACTTCGATGTAGGCGGCGAAGTGTATGTCGGCATCGGGACGCTCGGCAAGTAAGGCCCTTTTAATATCCTCCTTGTGGCGGAGGTCACCCTGTATGAATTTTGCGCGAGGATCGATGGCCGCTTGGTATCCGCGTTCGAGATTGTCAAATACGATTACATCGTGTCCTACATTGCAAAGCATTTCGGTCGTTACGCTTCCAATATATCCGGCTCCGCCGGCAACAAGAACGTTCATGATAAGGGTTCCAATATTGTGTACTCTGTATTACTGAGTCGTGTTTTTAATACAGAGTATGGTTATTTAATAACGAGTGCTCCCGCCGAGGGAATAATAATTTCAGCACTAGGTTTAAGGCCTTTGGCGGTGCATTTTTTCACAATTTTTTCGCATAGGA
>JAJRRI010000005.1 GCA_024279685.1 Verrucomicrobiota bacterium
ACAATCCTACAGATATTGAGTGTGTCCGTTTTCGAAAAAATGCCCCTTTTACAGGCGTTTCAGGATGGAGAATGCAGGATCAATGGAAGCGACTTATGCAACCAGTTGCAGTTGTTCGACTAATACTGGGACACTAGTGACATGAACTATAGATTATCTTTGGTTTATGCGGAGCGGGGTATGGATCAATCGGATCCTTTTTTTGGAGAAACTCTTGTTTAAGCGAAGGCGCACAGAAATAAAGGTTTCCAGCCCCCAAGAGGGGTTCGGAGTTCATGTTTTGTGTCCTCGATGAAAAAACACCGAGTGCATCATGACTTCCGTTCTGGGAAAGAGGAGATTGCCTCCGGCGACTATTTCCAGTTCCTCAACGACTCAGGGCATGCTTTTGATCACTATGTATTGAGTGAAGCCCAAGGAACACGAAAGCCCGGGCAGTGGCGATATGCCTGTGTACAGATGAGCACGAAGTGGCCGAGTCCAGATGGAGTTGGGGTGAGGTGTCCATGTACTATGGCGGAGGATCAGGTTTGTCTGATTCTAGCAGACTCAAAGCATGTCATCCGGTCGGTCGGCGCAAAAGTGCCAGAAACTTTTGGTTACGATGCCGAAATTTTTCAGGGCATGAATTTGATCAATCTTTTTTCAAAAAAGGACCTGGATGTACTTTCGTATGCGTCTTTTCGGCCACCTCCTAGCCAGCTTCTGAGGAGGAGGTGAAATCGCGACTTCAATTAACCCAGGAGTCGATGATGTTTCACATGAATCAAAACCTCAAGGTGGTGCTGGCCGTCGAGCCGGTGGACCTGCGCAAAAGTTTCAATGGCTTGTATGCGATTGCTCGATGTGAGCTGGGTGAGGTGCCGGAGGAAGGGGCATTGTTTATCTTTTCGAACCGCACGAAGACACGTATCAAAGTGCTTTGTTTCGATGGGACCGGATGTTGGGTTTCGGTGAAGCGGCTCGAAGAGGGAACATTCAGTTGGCAACGGGATCGGCCAAGAAAAAGATGCCGCTTAAGCCGGAAGCACTGGCCTTATTGCTCGATGGAGTCGATTTGCGCGGCGCGAAGTTGCGCCCGTGGTACGAACGCTGATTTTTGATGTTATTTCCAAGTTTGAGCAGTCTTTTCTGGCCCATTTGATATAATGCGTGCTCTGGTTTTTACACGGGAAGATTTTGATCAACTCCTCGGTGGGCACAGGGTGCTTCGTTCGGAAATCGATCAGCTAAAAACCGAAATATGTCTCCTGCATGAGAAGGTCCAATACTTGATGAAGAAGCTGTTCGGGCGCAGTTCGGAAAAGCTCAGTCCCGACCAGATGCAACTCGCTTTTGAAGAGCTGCGCGGGGTGCAGGAGGCGTTGGAGCTTGCTGAGGCTAAGGCGGAAGAAACACAGGAAAAGAAAGAGTCCGGACGAGGCAAGCGCAAGCCGCTGGATGCTCGGCATCAACCCGGCCGAATACCTACGCGAACTCTTCGAAGCTCTGCCCCAAATGGAACAAAAAGAGATCCCAGACCGGACGCCTGCGCAATGGGAAGCCTCCCGCAAAGCCCAAGCCGTTCCCGAAAAAACGTAACCAACCGCCCTGTTCAAGGAGGTGGCCGAAAAGACGCATACGGGTGTCTCACCCCGCCGCCCGGAAGAACGGTGCGTATGTAGACCAAGTCCTATTATAGAATTAGCCCTGTTTTCAGGGGTGATCAGTAGGAAGGTCCCGGATAAGAGAGCCGAATCTGCGCCGCTATTTTCTGTCAAAAATTAGACTTCGCAGCTTCATAAACTGTAGATCGTTGCGCTTGCGAGTTGGGCCGATATACGTGGGCTCATCTTATTTTTGAGCGATACGCTTTTGTGAAAATCGCTACTCTTCATCGGCTTAACCCGTGCTTATGTCGGAGGACGTTTGATGGGCCATAGTGTTTTACCCGATGCTGACTTGCGGGAATCCCCAATAAATTCATCAGGGTTCTTTCTATTCTTCTTTCAGCGTCACCCTGTCTTTCCAGTTTCAAGGGATTGCGCGAGATTGTTTCCATCCCGAGATATTCAGTGAGGTGAAGAATAGGGAAATAGATATATTCTAATAAAGAATTTATGGGGTTATGAGATATTCGGCATAAAAGTTGCTTAAAGCTACTGGACAAACCTAAAAGGGAGAACGTCATGAAGAAAAAATCAAAACTCTATTGTTGCACGATGCGCCTATTACTAGGAGTGCTCGCGTTTGTCCTGAGCGGGCAGGGGTCGGCATGGGCTCAACAAACGGAAGGTCAGTCCTCTAGAAGGGTTGAGTCTGAAAGAGATGCACAGCAATCTGAGACGGTAACTATCAATGTCAAGGATGCGAATATTTCGGAAGTTTTGAAAGCCTACTCGCTACAAACGGGGCAAAGCATCGTGGTCGGCCCCGATGTGGTATCCGAGAATGTGAATGTTCGCTTGAACAATATTCCGTGGCAGGAAGCCTTGGACGTGATCCTCAAACCCTATGGCTTTGGCTATCGGATTGTGGGGGGAACCATCATCATCAGCCGTTTGGAAAATATTATTACCGTGGAAGGCATTGAGCCGCTCAATTCCCGAGTTTTTAAACTTAAATATCTCGATGCCTACGATGTTAAAGCCATTTGTGAAGCCCAGTTGAGTGGCCGTGGAAAATTTACTATTCTGGAAACGAAGGGCCTTCCGGGCTGGGAGTTTGGCGGAGATGGTTCCGGCGGATCCGCGACCGAATCCGGCGTGCGTGCTCGCAAGCAAAAGGAAGCGATTAAAAAAAGTAAAACGTTCGTAGTTACGGACGTGCCAGCGGCCATCACAAAGCTCGTGGGCCTTATTGACGAAATGGAGGTGATGCCCAGTCAGGTCTTGATTGAAGCTAAGTTTCTGGAAATTTCAACCGGCGATCTGTCTGACATCGGCTTGGAGTACATCAATGCGGTTGAAAACGTGGTAGATTTGGGTACGACCGGAGCACTTTCTCCAACGCCGATCGATCCAGGTCTACTTAGGATACTTAACCCGACGACGGGATTCCCCGACCCGCTACAAACTCGTGCGGCAGGAGGATTTTCACAGGATAGTGGAATTCGACTTTCTCACAGTGTGTTAGGTGAGTGGGGTGCGGATATGTTGTTTGCTTTCATGGCGAGAGAAGAGGGCGCCAACGTGCTTTCAGCGCCGAGTATCTTGACGCTCAATAACCAGGAAGCTGCGATTCTCGTGGGGCAAAAATTTCCGATTATCGAGTCGCAGAACAACTCGGGTAGTGGAAGTACGGTCACTTCAACCAGTTTGGACTACTATGAAAATATTGGTATTCAGCTGAATGTGATTCCGCAGGTTTGCGCTGATGATTACATTAACATGGTGGTTCACCCAGCAGTTAGCGAGATTGCTGGATTCGAGGCCGGTGTGGTCACCGGAGGCGCCGATGTTCAGTCTGGAACCCAGTATCCTATTCTGAGGATTCGGGAAGCGGAAACCCAAATCATGATTAAGAGTCGTAGTAGTGCCATTATTGGTGGACTGCAAACCGAACGGGATCGAGATGATATCAAGAAAGTCCCCTTCTTAGGCGATATTCCATTCATCGGGCGTCTTTTCCGTCGTGAAACCCTCACGAAAGAGAAAATCGATCTGCTGATCTTTATCAAAGGAACCATCATCGACTATGACCGCTACGCGACGGACTCCAAAGCGGAAGAAACGCGACGCGAGGCAAGGATGAATCTTGATTTAAGACCGACGCCGCCGGAAGAGACTGACGTCACGGAAGCCGATGAAATCTCCTCTACTGAAAAAGCCGAAATCGCGTCCTTTGTCAACGAGCCATCTGATGAGGCTGTCGCGATGGAAGAATTTGATATGGAACAGATGTAGAAGAATTTTTATAGACGGATTCGAGGCTTCGAATCCGTCTAAGGTGACATACAAAAAAGAGTCCAAAAAATGATTACTGATCAACTAAGCGAAATGATGATCCGCAATGGGCGGGTTGGCCCTGATGAGCTAGAAAAGGCCATGGAGATCCAAGAGGTATCCGGACGGGTGCTGACGGATATTCTGATTGAGGAACAACTGGCCTCATCGGAAGATATTGCCCGAACCTTTTCGGAATTACTCAACATTCCCTACCTCGAATTGGATGAAGAATTCCATCTTGAACGTGAGGAATATGACCTTATCCCGGAATCTGTTGCGCGACGTTTTGGTCTTTTTCCACTTAAAAAAGAAGAGGGAGTTTCCATTACGATTGTAATGAAAAACCCGCTCGATATGGACGCGGTCGATACGATTCGTTCCCTGACTAGCTTTGAGATCTACAAAGCGGTCAGTACCGAGGAACGGATCAATACCATTATTGATAAATGCTATAAAGAAGAGGCTTATGTTGAATCCAGCCTCCAAGATATTGTGGATATCGAGGCGGGTGAGGTCGGGTTCGAAGGCGATATAGGCGATGTAGATCAGCTCTTGATTCATGCGAACGATGCGCCGGTGGTCCGCTACGTCAACCTGTTGCTGATGGAGGCGGTACGCGACGGGGCCTCCGACATTCACTTCGAACCAGGCGAGACAAAATGTACCGTGCGCCTACGGGTGGATGGGTCGTTGCGTCCGGTCACCCCTCCCCCTAAAAGTCTTTTTCCCGCGATTATCACGCGCATCAAGATTTTATCTGAAATGGATATTGCCGAGCGCCGTTTGCCGATGGATGGCCGCTTTAAGTTTAAATTTTCCGGCCGAGTGGTGGATGTGCGGGTATCCTCCATGCCGTTAGTCTTTGGCGAAAAGATCGTGATGCGTATTCTCGACAAGGAAAGCCTGGTCCTCGACCTCGCAGATATTGGTTTCGAGGGGCAAAACTTGAAGCGTTTCAAGGAAATCCTAGACATGCCGAACGGGGTTATCTTGCTGACTGGCCCGACGGGAAGCGGTAAAACCACCACCCTTTATAGCGCATTGAATATTTTGAAGAGCTCAACCAAAAATGTTCAGACGGTGGAAGATCCGGTGGAGTATTTGGTTGAAGGCGTCAATCAGATGCCGGTTCGCCCCAAGATCGGGCTAAACTTTGCCGAGTGCTTGCGCCATATTCTCCGCCAAGACCCGGATGCCGTGATGATCGGAGAAATACGCGATGCCGAGACTGCGGAGATCGCCATGCGGGCCTCGCTCACGGGTCATATTGTTCTCAGCACCCTACATACCAACGATGCCACCTCCTCATTCAGCCGCATGCGCGACATCGGCATTCCAGCCTACCTCACCGCATCCACCATGCGGTTGGTGATTGCTCAACGTCTGGTGCGTAAAATTTGTCCGAATTGTAAAGTCGAATATCAGCCGGATGCCGCTGAGTTGGAATGGGTTAAACCCCTTTTTCCGGATGCGGAAGAATGGACCTTCTACCATGGAAAAGGCTGCAACCAATGCCGTAATTTGGGCGTAAAAGGACGGCGCGCCATCTTTGAATTTTTGGAAGTTACCCCGTCCATTCGAGAGCTCGTGCATGACGAGGCTAACGATATGCTATTACGAAAAAAGGCGATCGAGGGCGGTATGGAAACACTGGCCGAAAATGGATTCAGGCGAGTACGCCAAGGCGAAACCACCATCAGCGAAGCCATTAGCGTCTGCCAGATGGACTAAATTTAACCGGAGAAAAATCGGATCCACAGATTACACAGATATGCACAGATTTATAAATCCGAGTAATCTGTGAAATCTGTGGACAAAAAAGTCCGAGAAGAAATACGACATGGGAATGTTTAGCTACATTGCAAAAAACAAGGAAGGGCAGGAAATTCGCTCTTCGATAGAAGCCTCCACTCGGTTGGAAGCGCTGGAATCCTTGCGGAAGAAAGGGCTGACTGTCGTTGATCTCTTTGGCATCGAGCATGAAAAGGCTGGTGCGGCTCCGAAGTTGAAGGAAATAAAACCGGATCAAAAGGCCAAACGTAAAGCCTTTACCTCCGGCAAGGTCAATATGGGCGATCTTGCCATCTTTTGCCGGCAATTGGCCATTTCGGTTAATGCAGGGGTTCCCTTGCGCGATGCGCTCGAGGCGATCGGGCAGGATTTAGAACAACCCGCCCTGCAGGTGGCCGTGCTGGATATGGTGAGGCAGCTCAACGACGGAAAAAACTTTTCGGAGGCCATATCCAGCCATCCAAAGATTTTCAATGTGATGTTCTGCGGCCTGATCAAGGTGGCGGAGGAGTCGGGTAAGCTTCCGAGCACCTTACTCCAACTGGCCGACTATCTGGAGCGAACCGATAAGTTGCAACGCCGCGTCAAGGCGATGGCCGCCTATCCCATGTTCATTGGTGGATTTTTTATTTTGGTCTGCATGATCATGACTCTCTTCATCTTGCCGCAGTTTACCGATATTTTCGGAGGATTGGGGGCAGAACTACCCGTTTTTACCAAGACGGTATTCGGTATTAATACCTTTTTTGTGAATCACATTATCGAAATTTTTGTGATTGTGATTATCACGACGGCGGCGCTGGTCTTCTACGGGCGCACGGCGTCGGGCGCCTACCGCAAGGATCAACTTAAGCTGAAACTCCCCTATGTGGGTGATTTAGCGCTGAAATATGTATTGGCCCGCTTTTGCCGAAGTCTCTCCATCATGGTCGATGGTGGGGTGCCCATATCCACCGCGCTGGAAATCTGTGCAGAATCTACCGGAAACCAAGTCCTGCATAAAACCGTGATGGAGGTGCGCGAACGAATCCTGACCGGGCATGGCATTGCCGACAGTTTGGCGCAGAGTGGTGTTTTTCCCGGATTGATTGTCCGCATGGTCAGTGTCGGCGAAGATTCCGGCCAGCTCCCCGAGGTATTGGAAAAGGTAGCGGATTTATATGAAGATCAAGTGGAAGTATCGATCATGACCACCATGGCGCTATTCGAACCCGTGATCATCTGCGTATTTGGGGCCTTTGTTTTAATTATCGTTTTAGCGATTTATATGCCGATGTTTACCGTTTCATCCGGCATGCAATAATACACTTCCAGCAAAGGAGGGCGATGGAGATAGAAATAGAAAGTGTAGGACAGGAAAACATTCTTGGGGTGGATAAAGAGAGTCGGGCAATGCAGCCCATAAGCAGTTGGTAAATAAAAGGAGCAATACCATGAAAACAAAACAAAACAAAAAATCAGGTTTCACTTTGGTGGAACTGATGGTCGTGGCCATTATCGTAGCTATTTTGGCCGCAGTAGCCATCCCGCTTATGTCGGGCAATAAGGATCGGGCCATTGCAACGGAGGCTCAAGCCGGTTGTGGAACGATCGCAACACAAGTTCGCTTGGCATCTCTGGAAGGTCTTGCCTTTCCTGCGACGGTGAATGATTTGCCTGGAATTAATGTTGGAGATTTAGAAGGCAATTATTATGCCCATACGGATTACTCCATCTCGGGCGCCTACAGCAACTACACTGTTTCGGTTTCAGCAAATGCAACAAAAGGAGGTGGAATTGTTAATATGGTAGTAAATCCTCCGGCTAAAACCTCGTGGACCTACGAGTAAAGTAAACTTAGTCTAAGGTTAATCTTCCGCCTTCAGGACTTTTGTTCTTGAAGGTGGGATTGGCCTCGGAGTGTGTTTTAAACACTTGATAAATATTAAAGGCAGACATGGCAGCACTAAAATCCATCGCGAAGAATGAAAATATAGCGGGCATCAATATCGGTGACGGTTTGGTGAGTGTTGCGCGGATTGTGCGGCTCGGTCGCAAGAAAATCCTACTGACGCACGCGGGCTGGGCGGAATATTCCCCGGATGCCTCGGAGGAGGAAATTGCGCTGGTGATTCGTACGCTTTGGAAAAAATCTAAAATGCCGACACGTACGGTGTGTGGTGCATTGCAGTCGCGCTCGCTCTGCCTTAAATATTTTAAATATCCCGATCTTTCCCCGATGGAGCTTGTTTCAGCCTTGCAGCTTGAAGCCGAAGAAACCCTTCAGCTTCCTCCCGAACAAATCATGCTCGATTGGCATATCAATCGGCCTAAAAGTGACCCCTACACCCAGCAGGGTGAACCCTTGCAGGGTGTACTGGTGGCGGTGGAAAAGAAGCAAGTGAACCGAAATTTAAACCAATTGAAAATGGCGGGACTCTATCCGGTGCTCATGGATGTGAGTAGTACTTCGCTTTGTAATCTGTACCTCGCATTGCGGGGTGAAAAAGTCAGCTCCGACCATGCCGTATGTGTGGTCAACCTATCGCGCTACAACGCCGATATCTCTATTTTATATAACGATCACTATATCTATCCGCGCACGATTATTTCCCGTTCCTCCGACTGGGAGAGCAAGGTGCACTATCTGATTGAAAACATCTCAGACGCATTATTGTATTATCATGTGAAAGTAGATAAGACCCCCGTTTCGCAGTTGATTCTCACCGGGTTTGTGCCGGATAACCCCGAGTTTATGGGACAGATTCACGATACGATCGGCCTTCCGACTGAAGTGTGGAATCCGTTACAAGATGATCACTTTATGGTCGCCCACAACTTAAAGGCCACGAAGAACCGTGCTGAGATTGCCCCGTTAATGGCGACTAGCCTTGGGCTGGCTCTACGAAATATATAGCGTGGCTCGGCCTCGCTAAAATAATGAATATTGAATACGGAACTGAAGAATGCTGAAAGATCGAAAAAATAGAGAACAAGGACCTGAGGAAAGAAAATGTACTTTCTTCGGTGTTCGACGTTCTAGAATCGGTATTTGGCAGTTTGAACGGAGTGGAAAATGGTAGATTATCGTATAAATTTGGCAAAGTCCCTCACGAGCACGGTGGAGGAGCGGGATCGTTTCTATAACAGGATGCTTATCTATCTGGTGCTGGGTGCGGCGGCGTTGATTTTTGTGGCCTACGTGTCCACGATCAATTTATTGGACTACATTGAAAACAAGCAGGCCCACAGCCAATTATTGGCTTCAGCCTCGGCGGAAAAAGGGGTCGATAAGGCGGCGTTTAAGAATACCGACCGAGCGTATGCGCGGCTTCAAACTTATTCAAGCCAGATCAGCACCCTCAGGGTTTTGCTGGGGCAGCGTAAGAACTCGCTTCCGGTGGTGAGCAACCTTTTTATGGATCTTCCCAATGAAGTAATTTTGCAAAGTCTCATCGTCGATAAAGATAAACTAATGTTTGGGCTGACCATGCCGCCCGCCTCGATCAAGAGCGGCGATCCGGTCCGTAAACTCAAGGCAACGTGGGAGCGCAATGAAGAATTGATGACGCGTGTTTCCACGATTCGGCCGTTGACAGGCGAGCGACGCACCGTTGGGGGAAAATCGGTTTTTTATGTGAAATTTGAGTGTATTTTAAAGAAGTAGGTAAATTATGGATGTAGGCGTATTCAAGGCCAGCCGAACTCGGTTGATGATGTGGATTATAGTTCCGCCCTTACTGGTCGTGGGGATTGGGCTGGGAACGTATACGCTGAAGCTCCAGTCGGAGTGGCAACTCAGTCGAACAAAGGAACTGGCCGAGGTCTTACCCGATTTGATCGATGCTCAGCAGCAAGCTCAAGAATTACTCGCCCAGTTTAACAAGGGCTTGGAGCAATCCGTTGAATCTGAAGATCAGTTTATCTCATTCCTACAGGAAGTAGCGCAGCAGGTTGGTTTCACGGTCGATTCCATTAAGGTGGAGCGTCGGGTTTCCGCCGCAACGCTGAATACAGAGGTACTTTTTGCCTCCGTGAAGGGAACCGGAAGCTTTGATGTGATTGAGCTTTATTTAAACGATGTGGTTTCGGCACACACTCTTCTTTCCGAAAGCGAAATCAAGTTAACGCAGGTTAAAGAATACAATACCGATTTTTATCGAGCTGAATTGGCCTTTGAATTACTCCTCTACAAAGGCTCGAGGGCGGCCATTGGGAGCGCGAAATAATGAAAAATAATTCAGGAGTTAAACGCAAGCAAGATACCGTATACCACGAAGAATCGGCAAAGTGGCCAGTTCTTATATTGGGGGTCGTCTTGGTCTTAGCGATTACGCCATGGGTCTGGACCCTTTCAAAGATTAATTACGCCGGATCAAAATCGGCTGATATTTCAAAATATACCGCCCTCATCCAGTTTGCTAGTGCCGATATCGACGCGGTCAAATACGCGCTGGCTAGTCGGTCAACGAAGCAGGCTATCCAAAAACGGTCGGTGACTCTGATTGTCCCTGAACTGGTTGTTATAGATGAAGTGAAGCTGGGTACCTTGTCCCCACTTCAGATTAAGATGAACGGGATTTACTGGAATCCGTCCAATCCGCTGGTCGGTATCAACAGCGAGACCTATGGTGTGGGGGATAAAGTCCAAGGGTATGTGATTGTCAAAATTGGGAAAACTGCGGTGCACTTTAAGGCCAAGGACGGCACGATTGTAGTGAAGGATTTTTATGAAAATCTGTTCTAAAGGAAAAGATAGCCGCCGGAAATCAGCGGGATTTACCTTGGTCGAAGTCATGTTCGCCGCGTTAATTCTCGTGGTCTTGGCTTTGGGCAGCGCGGCAATTCTTCAACAGTCTGGAACGACCGTTGCAGTTCAGAAAAACAAGCGTGTTGCTGTCGAGGCCGCCAGTCGCCAGTTCGAGGGATTACGATCAGCAGCTTCCCTCGCAACGGGAACGTTCGATAGCACGGTACTTATTAACGGTCAAACTCGGAAAATTACCACGATTGTGGACGACATCGGAAATTCAACCAGACCACTCAAGCGGGTGACTGTGCGCGTGGAATACCGTCCTGGCGGGAACGAGGTTGTATTGGAAACGTACATGGATAAGTAGGTGATGTGATGAAAGTTTATAAAAATAACGGAAAAGAAGGTGCCGTGCTGCTGTTGGTGCTTATCATGGTACTGTTGATGTCGATTCTTGGGCTTGGGTTGATGAGGCAGGCAGGCAATAATGCCGTAGAAGCCTCACAGGAACTGAATCGAACCCGCGCCTTTTGGCTTGCCGAGGCTGGACTGCAGGAGTTGCAGGCTATACTAGGAAAGTGGGAAAACCGAACTCCTTTACACAATATTTCCTTAGTAGGGGTAGGTGTACTATCAGGTGTTGGGAGTGAAGGATCCTACCGAGTGGATATAAGTGATTATACTGGGGGAGGGGGGATAAATTTAGGGAGCAGTATCAAACGCTATGTCGTTAGTTCAACAGGAACTGTGACGAGTGGGACTTCTGTAACTCTCCTGTTTCACGTCCGTACTGGAACTTTCGCTAATTATATTTTTGCTTCGCATGACGAGCGCGGTATTCGTTTTACAACGGGAGATAAAATTGTAGGGGATGTATATTCTAACGATCAGTTGCAAATAAATGGAAAACCGGTATTTGAAGGGATGGTGTGGTCGGCATCGGATACTGTAAATTATACAGATGAGCGAGATCAAACTAGTACAGACACCGATGTTTTCACGCAAGGGCTAGAGTTGGGGGCGGTAGAGTTGGACTTTGGCCAATACGGTAGTGATCCGCTTGAAAACCTTCAGTTTGGTGCATCACTACAGTTGTTACTTACAGAATCTTCTGAATTTGATATTGAGTTTTTAGGGAATAGTTATCGTTATAAACCGCGTTCGGATACGGTATGGGTAGATACTAATTTATTCGTTTCTGGAGAAATTATCTATGTGGAGGGAAATGTCTACGTAGAAGGAAGGGTAGGGGGTTCCATCTCTGTGGTATCTGAGGAAACCATTCATATCACCGGTGATATTGTTTATGCATCTTCTCCCCATAATAACTATTCAGATTCTTCGTGGGAAAATTTTACTCCAGCGGAAGGCGAGGTGCTCGGGTTATTTTCAAAAGAAGCGATAGAGGTGGCCCCTCAAGGGATTGGCGTAGATATTAATATCCATGCCGCTATTTTTATTACTGAATCGGCGGATTCCGTTGAGACAGGTAATCCGGGGTTTGGAACACAAAATCGATACAACGACTTGAGAAGCGGAGGAGAGCGGCCCAAGATTAATTTACTGGGAAGTATCAGTCAGTATCAACGGGGTGTTGTTGGCAGTGGAGGTCGCTCTGGATTTTCAAAAAACTATGGTTACGATCCTCGTCTTCGTGATGCGCCTCCTCCGGGAATGCCTTATAGTGCTTATGAATTTAGTAACTGGGAGCAGTTGTGACAGCGGTGAATCCCAGAATAAAGTTACGGTTTATTGTACTCTGGTCGATGGTCGTCCTTGTTTCTGTCTGCGTGTCCATGGTCGTTTATGGGATTAGCGTTTCAATTCAACCCACTTCAACTACGCAGAGTCAGAGGAGAGGGAAAGATTGCGGCATCCTAGATGTCGAACATTTAAAAAAAGATATGTTGGAGTTACCTGATCCATATTTTTTTCTTGAATCCCAAGAATCTGTAAAAGAGGACGCCGAATAGATGACAAAGAGATTGAAAAAAAAAGGATTCACCTTAGTGGAGATGATGGTGGCTATGTTGGCTGGCGTGGTGCTCGCTCTAACGGCTGGCTCCATGTTGGTGTTCGGCTATACGGCCTGGATTGATCATACTAACTCGATCAAAATGCAGAATGATGCCTCATTATCCATGCGAGTGATTGGCCGTGAAATCCGAGAGTCAAGTGTGGGTGATATCTCCTATACCGCCAACGGATTAGCTTTTTCCACCAATGCAGTGCGTACTAACGCCACTAGTATTGTTGTATTAGGAAACCAACTGATTTTTCAACCGAGTGGGTTTATTTTGTCGGAAGATTGGGTGAATAGTTTCAATGCGCAGACGAATGGGCTTGGAGTGGATGTTACTTTGTATTTACGGGGCGGGCGCCGCATGAATGAAACTATCGTTAACGCCACGTTCTTTCCGAGAAACTAGTAAGCCTTCTCTAAATCTGAGCGGGCACCGTCCTTCTTTCTAGACCACACGGGTTTCGTTAGGGGCACCACAGGGCCTCAATACTTCACATTCCAGCCCTCGACCTGCTGCATGCAGTGGCGGGCAGTGAGGTCGATGTGGATCGGGGTGAGGGCGACGTAGCCATCGCGTACGACGCGTACGTCGGTATCGGGGGAGTCGTCGAGTAGATCGAGCTCGCCGTCGAGCCAGTAGTAGTCGTTGCCGCGCGGGTCGCGGTGCACGGAAAACTTCTCCACAAAGCGTGAGCGCCCCATGCGGGCGGCCTTCATCCCTTTAAGTTCGGCGTAGGGGATGTTGGGAATATTCACATTGAGCAACGTGCCATCGGGCAGTGGGTTTTTCATTACTTTTGCGACGATCTCTTCGGCCACTTTCTCGGCGGTGTCCCAATGCGGATTTTGGAAGGTGCAGAGCGAGATGGCAATGCCGGGGACGCCGAGGATGACGGCTTCGCTGGCGGCGGAGACGGTTCCGGAATAAAGCACGCTGATCCCCGTATTGGAACCCAGGTTGATTCCGCTCACGACGAGATCAGGATGGTTGTCTTTCATCAGCAGGCAGAGGGCGAGCTTAATGCAGTCGGCGGGGGTTCCGCTGACGGCGGTGCCAAAAGGCTGTTCATTTTTTTCGACGGGGATGGCTTTGATGGGATCGGTGAGGGTGATGGCATGGCCGGCTGCGCTGCGTTCGGTGTCGGGAGCGACGACCTGCAGTTTGCCCAATCCCTCCATGGCCTTATGAAGTACGGAAATGCCGGGCGCGTGAATACCATCGTCGTTGCAAAGTAAAATTTTCATGCCGCGAAATATGCGGTCACGGTATGGAAATATCAATACGGATAAGCAGAAAACGGCGGTCTGGAGCGGCTTGAACGGGGGATTGCATCTTGCTTGTTTGCTGATACAATCCGGGGCTTTAAATCTAGTTAGGCTGGATTTATGATCGAGGTAACCTATGCGGATTGTGATTATTGGTGCTGGCAATGCCGGTCGACAACTGGCCATGCGGCTGTGCGAAGAACGGCATAGTGTCGTGATGGTGGATACGAGTGCGGTGGCGTTGGCGCAGGCTGAGGCTGGCTTGGATATTCTGACCATTTGTGGGCAGGGGTCGAACCCCTCCGTCCTAGAAAAGGCGGGCGCCGACAAATCGGATTTGCTGATCGCGGTGACTGATAACGACGAGGTGAATATTCTCGCCTGTCTGCTGGCCCATTCGGTCGGGGTGGAGGGTAAGATCGCCCGAGTCACGAACCCTACATTTATCGACGGATCTAAGCTTTATGATTTGCATAAGATGGGCATAGATCTGGTGATTAACCAGAAGCAGGAGTGCGCCCGCGAAGTATTCAATATGCTGCAGATGCCCGGCGCACTCGAGGCCTTCGATCTTTTTTCCGGCAAGGTGATGGTGGCCGGTTTTTCCATCAATGCCGTCAATCCGTTGCTCGACCGCACACCGGCGGAGTGCGACCGACTCGATTTAATCCAACGTGTTCGAGTGATTGCCATTCGTCGTAATGAAACGTTGGTCGTCCCACATGGAAATACCGTCTTTGAACAAAATGATCTCGTCTATCTCGTGGGGCAGCGCCCCGATATTACTCGATTCTTCGAATGGGTTTGCCCGGATGTTAAGCCGTTTGAAAAGGTGATCATCGCGGGCGGCGGGGACTTGGGCTTAATGCTCGCCAAGCTGATTGAGAATGAGGTTGATTGCGTGTTGCTAGAGAAGGACGAGGCGCGGGCGCGTTTTTGTTCAGCGGAGCTGGATAAGACGTTAATTCTGCGCGCTGATGCATTGACTGAAAGCGCACTGGAAGAATCTGGGCTTCACGACCGAACCGCCTTTGTGGCTCTAACGGGCGACGATGAAGGCAATATTATGAACTGCCTGATGGCGCAAAAGAAAGGTGCCGCGTTCACGGCCACCCAAATTACACGTACCGATTTCATTCCGGTCGTGGAGCAACTCTATCTCGTCAACCGGATCGTGAGTCCCTATCTTTCAACCACCAACGCCATTCTTCACTACCTCCGCTCCAAGCGGGTACGTGCTGCCTCGTTGTTGCATAACTTACCGGGTGAGTTGCTGGATATGGTCGTTGGCGCGGATACGAAGATTGAAGGAAAGTTAATCTGTGAAATAAAAATCCCCAAAATGGCCATCATCGCGACCGTAATGCGCCACGGTGAGGTGGTGACCGCCACCGGCGATCTACAGCTGATGGTCGACGACCGGGTGCTGGTTTTTTGCCATCCGGATGCTGTAAAGAAAATCCACTCCATGTTTCGATAGGAAGGGGGCTTCATGAACAAACGTGCTGTATTTCATCTTGTTGCCTACATGACGCTCGTCATCGGCGTGGCCATGGTCGGTTGCGCGGGGGTCTCGTTCTATTATCACGAACCGCTCAAAATTCAATTAAGCTTGGCCTACTCCGGGAGCTTTACCATTATTTGCGACGCCATAGTGGGGTTTTTAACGCGCGGCGACATTAACCTTTCGCGGCGCGACGGTTTTGGCATCGTGGTTTTTGGTTGGCTTTCCGCAACGTTTTTTGGTTCGTTGCCCTACATCTTTTCCGAGGTCATTCCGCATCCAGTTTCGGCCATGTTCGAGACGATGTCCGGCTTCACAACCACGGGGGCTTCAGTCCTTACCGATCTGGAGGCCGTTCCGCGGGGCATCCATTTTTGGCGCGCACTAACGAATTGGTTCGGCGGCATGGGCGTACTCGTATTATGCGTTGCAATCCTACCGTTCCTCGGAGTAGGCGGCATGCAGATCTACCGCGCCGAAATGCCGGGTCCTTCCAAAGAACGCCTCACGCCGCGCATTACCACGACCGCTAAATTGCTGTGGGGCGTTTATGCCCTGCTCACCGTCATCGAAGCGGTATTGCTCAAATTTGTGGGTAAGATGGGCTGGTTCGATTCGTTATGCCACACGTTCAGCACCATGGCCACCGGCGGTTTCTCCACCCGCACGGCCAGTGTCGGGGCATTTGATAGCGCCATCATCGATACCATCGTGATCGTTTTCATGTTCCTCGCCGGCATTAACTTTTCACTTCACTACCACGCACTCACCGGCAAACCCGGCCGCTACTTCCGCGATGCCGAATTTCGCTTCTACTTTTTTTCCTCGCTGGGGCGTCTTTATTCATCACCCTCAATGTTTGGTTCAGCAGTACCGCCTCGTTCGGCCGCTGTTTTCGAGATGCCACCTTCACGGCTACTTCCATCATGACCACCACCGGCTTTGCCACGGCCGATTCTGATCAATGGCCCAATGCTTCGCGCTTGTTGTTAGTTATGATGATGTTTATTGGAGGGTGCGCGGGATCGACCGGCGGTGGTATGAAAGTGGTGCGCGTTTTTATTATGTTCAAGAAGATGCTGCGAGAGATGAGGCTGTTCATGCGGCCATCCGCCGTCATCCAGATGAAGTTAGGGGGCAAGCCGGTGGAGCAGGAAATTATTTCCCACATTTCCGCCTTCTTCGCCATCTTCATGCTGATCTTTGCGGTGGGCTCCTTCATCATGACTTTTTTCACACCCAATCTCGAAACCGCCGTAACGTCCGTGATTGCTACGCTCGGAAATATTGGGCCGGGCCTAAACGCAGTGGGCGTCACTCAAAACTATGCGGCCATCTCCCCGCTGGGGCAGGGCATCCTAACCGTTTTTATGTTGCTCGGCCGCTTAGAACTCTACACCGTTCTGATTCTCTTCCTACCCAGTTTTTGGAAAAGGTAAACTCCTTATGGAAAAACAACGACTCTCAAAAATTATGGCCAACCGCGGGATGTGTTCCCGACGGGAGGCCGACCGCTACATCGAACGCGGCTTGGTTTATGTCGACGGCGAACCCATTTCGGAGCTTGGAACAAAGGTGTTCCCCGATCAGGAAATCGAGCTGAGTGCAGAGGGTCTTAAACGGCAATCGACGCAGGTTACGATCTTGCTCAACAAGCCGGTTGGCTATGTCTCCAGCCAGCCGGAGCACAATCACCCAGAAGCCGTCGAACTGATCGATAACTCCACCCGCTGGCGGACGGACCGTTCGCCTCGTCGCTTTCATCTAAACCAACTGAAAGGCCTCGTGCCTGCGGGTCGACTCGATATCGAGTCCACCGGACTCTTGGTGCTCACGCAGGATGGTCGCATTGCTCGAACGATTATTGGCGAGAACTCGGACGTCGATAAGGAATACTTGGTGCGCGTGACCGGAATACTTTCCGATGACGGCCTGCAGCTGCTTAACCACGGACTGAGCCTCGACGAAAAACCCCTCAAACCCGCGCAGGTAAACTGGCAGAACGAAGATCAACTTCGGTTTATTTTGCACGAAGGCAAGAAGCGCCAGATCCGCCGTATGTGCGAACTCGTCGGCCTAAAAGTGGTCGGCCTAAAGCGTATTCGCATTGGAAAGGTCATGCTAGGAAACCTTCCGTCTGGCGAGTGGCGTTATCTCCGCGACGACGAACTGTTCGAATGAAGTTGCGGATCGAACCCCGATTTGGAAACGTGCGTTATGAAATATTTTCTATTTGATATCGGAAACGTACTGGCTAACTTTGACTTTCAGATTTTGCTACAAGCCTATGCCGATGATTCCGGCCGCCCTCTCGCTCCTCAAAGTGATCTGGATGAGGCAATATATATTCAGGTTGAGACGGGGGAACTCAGCGAATCCGCGTATGTTGAGTATCTCAACACATCAAAAGGGCTGGACTGGTCGGTCGGGAATCTTGCCGAAGTTTGGCAACGTATTTTCACGATAAACCCCGTTGGGCGCGGGTTATACGAACAGGCGATTCGCACAGGCGTTCCGGTGTATACCCTTAGTAACATTGCCCAGTACCATGTGGATGCGCTTGAAAAGAATTGGAGCGGATTTTTAGAGGAGGCCACGGGTTTGTTCATGTCATACCAAATGGGCGTACGCAAACCTGACCCGCAAATCTATACGATGGTGCTGGATCAATTAGACGTCGATGGAGAGCAGTGTTTCTTCATCGATGACCTCCTCGAAAATGTGGAGGCCGCCCGAGCCGTCGGGATCCAAGCCCATCAGTTTATCCCCGCGAACTATGCCGCTGTTCGTAAAGCCGCCGACGCGTTTTTCGGGGGGTAGAGCGCCGAACGCTGACACTCAAAGCGCACAAAAGGAAAGGATCCCTTTGTGCGCTTCGAACGATGAGGCCGGTCCGTTTATCTAGTCGGCCAAGACCGCGTTAAGGCGAGCGGCGAAACCGGCGGGATCGTCGAGTTTAGCGCCGGAGGCGATGACGGCTTGGTCGTGCAACAGCTGCGTCAATGTTTCTACTTTTGAATCTTTTGGATCCGCTTCGTAGAGCGCCTGCACCTTTTTGACTACGGCATGCTCGGGGTTGAGTTCGAGCACACTTTCATGTTTTGGAACATCCTGTCCCATGCGACGCATCATCTCTTCAATATGCGGGCTCATGGATTGCTCTTCACCAACAATTACGGCGGCGCTATCTTTCAGGCGGGTGGTCAGCTTGACCTCTTTGACCCCGTCAAGCAGGTCCTTGGCATAGCCGATGTAGCTTTCAAACTGCTTCTCTTCTTCCTTTAGTGCGCCCTTGTCGTCGAGGTTGCCTTTATTAACGGCCTTGAGCCTCTTGCCTTTGTATTCCATCAGCTGCGGAATAACAAAGTCGTCGATCGGATCGATCATCAGCAAAACTTCTTTTCCATCGGCCTTAAAGGATTCGAGGTAGGGGGAGTTCTGGATGGCCGCGCGGTTCTCGCCGGCGAGGTAGAGAATCTCCTCCTGATCGTCAGCCATGTTTTCGACATAATCGGCGAAGCTCGTTTTTTCGCCGGCCTTTTTAGAGGTGGATTCGAACAGCAACAGGTCCGCAATTTTTTCCTTATTTTCCCAGTCGGACTGAAGGCCTTCTTTGAGAATGGTGCTGAAGGACTCGTGGAATTTCAGGAACTTGTCATAGTCCTTCGTCTTCATCGCCTTGAGCGTCTTGAGGATGCGGCCCACAAGATTCTTGCGGATTTTATCGAGCATCGGATTTTCCTGCAGAATTTCGCGGGAAACGTTCAGCGGCAAGTCGGAGGAGTCGACCACACCCTTAACGAAGCGGAGGTAGCTCGGCAGCAGGTTGTCGAATTCGTTGGAGATAAAGACGCGCTGGACGTAGAGATTGAGATGCGCTTTCGGATCGTTGTTCATCATCATGTCGAAGGGCTTGGCTTCGGGGATGAAGAGCAGCGCCTTGAATTCGATAGCGCCTTCGGCATTGTAGTGGATCGTCTCGGCCGGATCCGCCATATCGTGCGAAACGTGCTTGTAGAATTCAGCGTATTCCTCGGCGGTGATTTCGCTCTTCTGCCGGAGCCAGATGGCCTTCTGAGTATTGATTTGCTCTTCTTTCTCTTCTTCGACTTCCGTTTTTTCATCTTTCTTTGTGGTGAAGAGAACGACGGGGTGTTCGAGGAAATCGGAAAACTTTTTGACGGTGGAGCGGATGGTCCACTCTTCGAGATATTCTGCCGCCTCTTCTTTAAGGTGCAGAACAATGTCGGTGCCGCGATGCGCTTTGCTGGAATCCGACAGGGTGAAGGAGCCGGTTCCGGTAGAGGACCACTTTACCGCGTCTTCGCCGTGTGTTTTAGTTTCAACGGTCACTTCGTCGGCGACCATGAATGAGGCGTAGAACCCG
>JAJRRI010000127.1 GCA_024279685.1 Verrucomicrobiota bacterium
CGGTGGGGCCGTTGTCGGCTTCGGCTTTTTTGACGGCCTCTTCGCTGTAGTAGCCGGTGTCGGCCAAAACGTTCTCGGGGTTGGCGACCTCGGCGGGAATGCTTTCGAGTACGGGGTTGAGTTGTTGCTTATCGTTGGGGGCATCGGTGACGAGCTGGCCAACGATTAGATAGGTTTCGGTATCGACTGCGGCTTGCGCGTTGTAGGCCTGATCGAAGTGGCTACCATTGCCGGCCTTCATGATGCGGCTTTCGGGATCGGTGAAGTTGTGCTGATTCTTGTCCGGCGGCTTCTCGGAAGGCGGCTGGGGCTCCTTGCCCCTCGGCTTCTTGCCGTGGCTGCGCATCTTTTCGCGCCGAGCCGTTTTCTTTTCGTATTCCGCCTGCTTTTGCACTCTTTTGAATGTATTGATATGATTGAACGAAATCATGATAGAAGCCCTTAAGGAAGTGCCATTCATGACTGGCACCTTTTCCCACAAAGGCGTGGAATTCACGTTATCCGTTCTTACCCGCATGCCGCGCGCCGGTATCGTCCACATGGATGTAACGCTCATTAACAGACTCATGACCCTCGGATACCCTCTTGGCATTCCGGAAAAACGCTTGGCTCAGTTTCTATTGGGGCTGGCGAACCCCTTCCTGATGGCACGTTGGTCTTCTAGGTCGATAAAAGAGGGTAAGCAAAGAATAGCTGTTGCAGAAAATAAATGTTCTTTTCCCAAAGGCTCAACTTTTAAATACTGAATAACTACCGCATTATTAAGGGATTCGATCTGCTCAAGAACATAGAGAAGCTTGACGAGTGTGGTTTGGGGTAAGTCCAGCCGGATCGCACAGGGAATCAGACAAGCCACGGTCCCCCCTTTTATTTTTCGGGTTTCCCGCCCCGATTTCATGCCGCTGGGTGGTTTTTGTCCGATAAATTCAATCTGGATGTCCGAAAAGAGCCCCGCTTGATTGCGGATCCAGTTGTAGCACCATGAAAGAGGGTCATTAAGATCAAGGACGAGGCTTTTAATTTCCTGCTCCCATCCGTTCAACTGTTGCTGGATGGCGACGGTTTCCTGGTTGAGCCGGTGTGTATTTTTCTGGGATTGCCGGATCTTTTCAATAAGCTGATCTTCTTGTTTTTTTATGCTGTTCAGGTTCCCCGCCAGAAGGAATGCAGATAGCAGGAGGATTAAACACAACATACGATAAAGTATCTTTTTCAAAGCCATGGTTCTCTCGCCTATTCCAAAATACCCTTCCAAAGTGGAACCTGGGGAAATTTCATCGACAGGCTCCATCTAGACCGTCCTTCGATAAAGTCATATTCAGAGCCTGCTTCACTCCACTTCATCTCTAAAGGATCGCGTGTATATTCTATTGGAAAAGTGGTTTTTTGTTCTATTTGGGCAAGGAATCTCGGAAAAGCACGCAGGCCTTTTCCTTTTTCCGTTTCGACAATCTCTAAAAATGCCACATCTGACAGGTGTAGCGCGGAGATGGGGAGGGGGTGGCCGCCTCCACCAATATCGTCAGCATCCACTGTTTTTATCACAAAATTCCGTTCCATCATCAAATCGGAAACAACCAGACCGTCAGGAAGTTTTATTAATCCTGAAACAAGGTTTGAAACCCGCGGTAAAGATCCTTTCCATCCCTGCAATTCGCCCGCTGCAGATGCACAGAGCAAGGCTTCCTTTTTTCTTTGATCCGCCAAGCCTTCGCATACAACAGCATAGAGCCGTTGCTTTTCTAGTTTATTTATTTCATGGGTGGTCCTTTGATATTCCCAGCTCATTCCTCCGATAATGAGTACCAGGAGGATCAAGAAAATAGCACGCGGAATCGGGGTTTTCGGAGATGTACCCGTTGTGTTTTGTTTTTTACTTTTCATGGCAATAGGGAACGCTTTCTACTCCACGAGTGCCTGAGCTTCTGCCCAACTTACTTCCCGCCAGATGACCACTTCCGGCGAAGCCAGAGCCGTGGGCATTCCGGGCGGCGGGTGCTCCACAAAATCGCTATTGTAGGTGATTACACGATCCGGTGCTCTAAACCAAGGGCTGTTAGCGGCGCCTTTGGTCTCTTTGGAATTAAAGAGTTTTACGTACGATCCATCGTAGTAAAATGTCTTATTAAGTCCCCCCCAGTTTTCCCTATAGCGAACCAAGTTTTGGAATCCTTCGATACTTTTGCTCGGAGCATCTGGATTATAGGTATATCCCCCGACCAAAAAGGCGGCGTTGTAATACGTATCGAGTGTGCCTCCGGGGCGTTTCGTCGATTTATTGCTATCCTTCCACCCGTTGGAAAGAACGGTTACGTTGTCAGCCGCAACCAGGGCGGAGATCTTATTGACTTTATTAAAGTTTCCTTCGATATAGGCCATGCGATGGGTGGCGACGGTTAGTCCCGTTGCTGTTGCGCTAATGTTGTGGCCATTCCGGATGCGTACCGCAGGAAGCTTTAAACTGGCGTTGTTTTGTTTGGCCTCCAGATAAGGGGTTAGATTCGCGTCTTCATCCTCGACCTGCACATAGAATAAATTTTCCGCAGGAAATTTTTTTATCAACCGATCCATGTAGATATTAACCACACGAACCCCTTTAGACGTTTCCCTACCGTCCTGAAAGGTATCATCCACCTCAACCCACCCTCTGACCTTTTTCCCTCCGACCGTGTAGCGTGTAAGCTTATAGACCCCTGTGGAGGGGTCTTTAGACTTCGGTACTGCAAGATCAACCTTCGGAAGAGCGGGTTTGATGACTCCATTTCCATTTTTCTCGTAAGAGACCGATCCATCGCTCGCAACCGTGATCATCACCCCACCAGGCCGAGCCGCTTTCCATGCCAGCTTTTCGCGCTCGAGCGAAGAATCATCATTCGCCACATCCCGAGGTTCGATCAATACATGATTATCTGTAGCTGAGGAAGGAACCTGAAGCGAGGAGCCAGAAGTCTGAACTCTGTCTTCGCCCCAACGAGCGGTAGAATCTACCTCCCAATTCGGATTTTCACTGTCGAGGACCTTGTCTGTGTAGAAACTCTTCAGGGTTCCGTCGCTGGCTTTTGTAAAAAGCCGTTGTGCATTATTCGCCTCGCTTCTTCCCCAGGCAGGAATCACATCCAGGCGATCGCTGGTAAATATCGTATCGTGAAATCGCAACTTATCCCTTGCCCCAATTCTGATCAGATCATTAACCCGCACATCCCCGTAGATATCCATCTTCGGCCAAGGAGCCAGTTCAAAAATCCCATCCGAAAAGATCGCGTAGTCAAGAAAAGAAACCTCCACCACTTTATACGAAACAAGCAGCCCCACCTTCACCCCAGTACGGTTGTTGCTTACCGCAATCACAAGATCAACTTGATTGGTGCGGGCAATGCGACTACAGGTGAAATCGAGAATTTCCATTTCATAGCCTTCGTCTATTTTCACTCCGCTCAACGAAATGTTTTGGATCCGGATCCAGTTCATGGTTTCTTTCAATCTATCTTCCAACGTAGCAAAATGAATCGTCGGATTCTGCTTAAGTTCTTGGTAGAAGCTCGCACCGGCGGCAGCCGCAATATTTTCGGCAATAACTTGCGCCTCCATGCGTAAAACTGCGTGCTGGGTAGCCTTTTGGTTGTTTGCTGAAAGAAACGCATAGGAAGCAACAAGCAAGGGGATAATCATCGCAAAAAGCAAAAGAGCAATTGCCGCACCACCGTCTTTGTTATTTCTGTTTATTTTCATGGAACCACACCTTTATTAATAATTCTGCAAGGGGCTCTTTTCGGAGTCCTATCGGTGAATCACGGATTTCTTGGCCGTGCTTTTGTGTCAAGTACAGCCCTGAGTTTTTCGTCTTTCCCCACGCGCAGGCGGCAATGAACCACACTGGATTCAATGGAAAAAATTTCAGATAGACCCACGAATGGCTCCGCTTGCGTTAATAGGGTTTTGCTTTGCCCGCCTGAGCTATAAAGCAACTCTTTGGTGTCGCTACGGTATTGTAAAGTTGCCGTCTCCCAAGCATTACTGGCCACCAGATAGCGGGAGAAAACAAGCCGTTTTCCTTCATCCTCTTGCACCAGCGTTTGTTGCTGAGCCGCATTGACCTGTTGCCTGAAAAATTGTGTGAAATATCTAATTTGAGCAAGATTCTCATTGGCGAGAATTCGATTGTGAATCGTCTGACTCAAAAAATCATAGGTTTTGAGTACCCCACCGGAGAGGAGTAGAAAAATCGACATCGCCGCCATCACCTCCGTCAAAGTGAATCCCGCTCGTCTCTCTATTTTTTTAGGTAATGCTTTCATGAAATCAAGTGTCCGGCATTAATAGATAATATACAATTTTGTTGTGGTCTTTCTTCGGCACCCCCCCGATTTCAGTACTCCACTGAAGAACAACGGCTAACCGATAATATTCCCCAATTCCGGTCGTTGCTTGGGGATACAAATCTTCATAATATTGGCCGGCTACAGTTTTGCCGAAACTCGTTGTAATGAGGTCGCTTCGATAGTAAGTCGTTCCGTTTGTAGTCGTATATTGGGTGAGTCCGTTCGTAAGCGAATTGTAGGGTCTCACCTTCCATTTTTCTCCAGACGCTTGGAGAAAGGTGAAGGCCGCCAAGGTTTCTTCTGTGGCTTTATCGGCAACCATCAGGTACGAAAGCAAAGGAAAGGTGCCCGCAAGCACAAACAAAGCAAGCGATAAAAAAACCACCACTTCCACTAAAGTTGTTCCCATCCGGTTTTTACCGGACTCTCGCCCCCTCTGATCAATCGAAACTTTGTTATGAATAGTCTGCATATCTCTAAATTTTCCTAGGCCTAATTATAAGCATTCATTGTGCCAATAAAAAGATTCCTCCCGTCCCTTATTTATCCAGTGAAGAATTTTTAAAAAGGTGATTTAGAGCCTGTCCCGGCAGAGTGAGTTTTAAACCGCGCTGACTTTATTCTGTGTAAAAGGGGTCACCCATTATAGATTCCGGTCAAACACAAAATAGCCTTCCATAGCCGTTTCTCAACGGCCTGCTAATTTTCCTTTTATACAATTTATTGTTAGCTTTTATTATAATAAACCGTGGACATCTGTTATCATACTCGTATGAGACCAAAACTTAAAATCACGGGATCGGGAACGCTCCGAGAGGTGCGGGATGCTTTTGATTCGGAAAGCGATGTTAAAAGAAAGCGCAAGATCCATGTCATCCGACAAGCCTTCAGCGGGGTGTATACCACGGAGGAAATTGCGGACATAGTCGGGTGTAGCAAAGCCAGCGAGACCAATTGGGTGCTTGAGTACAGGCAGGGCGGTCTGGGTGGACTCCTTCAGACGAACTATTGTTCGGGACGAAAAGCCCTCCCTGAATGAAGAGATCTGCGCCCAGCTCATCGAAGGACTCAAGGACGGACGCTGGAAAAGGATGAAGGAAATTCGAAAATGGCTGGCAGCCGAACACGGGGTCATCCTTTCCAATGGGGGAATGCAGTACTGGCTCGCCAAGGTGGGGCCGCACTCAAAGTGCCAAGGAAAAGCCACGTAAAAAAGATTGAAAGCCAGTCTGTCGAATTCAAGGAAGGACTGGCTGACCATCTTGGAAGCATAGGCATAAATCCCGACAAGCCCTTTCGCCTATGGGTAGCGGACGAACACCGCTATGGTCTGATCAGCACATTGCGCCGTTGCTGGACGCTGCGCGGGGTGCGCCCGACGGCTCCGTACCAAACGAAATACCAGTGGGGCTATGCCTACGGGGGACTCGAGATCATGACCGGCCGTTGCGAGTTTCTTTATGCCCCGTCGGTTACCCTGGAGATCAGCAACCTGTTCCTCAAGCAGGTTTCCGAAGGCGAACCCGATGCCGAACATGTAGTGATTTGGGATGGTGCTGGCTTCCATCAAGACAAGCATCTCTCGGAAATCCCAGAGAACATCCACCTGATCAAGCTTC
>JAJRRI010000128.1 GCA_024279685.1 Verrucomicrobiota bacterium
CCGCGTCCGGGATTTTTTCGACGTTCCCGCAACCAGCGACTGGGAAAATCCAGCACCGCCCATCTACCCGCATCAGGAAACTTTCACTGCCAGTACGACAACCGCGTCGGGTGTCGTATACTGGCTCTCCAAAGACCCGATTGGTATCGCGGGTGGGTTAAACCTGTACGTGGCATTCGGCAATAACCCCGTCAACTTTGTTGATCCACTGGGATTAGCTGAGCGCGGAGGCATTGCTGCTGGAGGTATCAGTAACCTTTCAAATAGCCCTGTCACGGTATATTCTCCAGAATCAGGATCAGCAACGGTAGGGCCTTGGTCATCCAGCCCTGAAGGCCATGATTGGGATTCGGTAGAAAGCCCGGCAGGAAGTGGAAATTGGGCAAAAATTGGCCCAGGCCAAAATACCATTGGGCCGAACGGAAAAATTGACTCTAATTTTATGCGTATGCTCGATAAGTTATTGCACCCAGAGAGGTATAAGCCGGGAGCATTTCCCATACCTCCAAGATCAGATGAGGATTGTTAGTGTGAAAGAGAAAAGCTACATAAAATGGTTGGGTGCTGTAAGTGGTGCATTGCTTATGTGCTGGTTATTATTTGGCATCACTCCGTACCTTCTCCATAAATCCAAGTGGGATAACTACTCCTTTGGAGACGAAGCGGATTGGATTGCCTCTGCCTCACCCTTTTATGATTTATATTATTTTTTTGGAGTAGTTGGTGGATGGCAATATATAGTTGTTGCCAGCGCACTATGCTTCTATGCCACCTTCTTAAGAAAAGTTAATAATACGGCTATTTGCCTCATAACTACGGTTATCTTCTCGTTCCTTATTGTTATTTTGATTGCAGTCACAAGGAATTCCATAGGTTCTGTTATGCGAGTTTTAGAGTGAAAAATACTTCCGTTGACCTTGACCTGAATCCTTAGAACTAAACAGTTTTAAAGAGGGTTTATGGAACAAGGCGATGAAATGATTTTCGGATGACTGTTAAAGCTAAAATTAGAGTTTAGCACTATAGCTCAGCTATAAATCCCCACCCACTGCACCGGTCTAAGAGCTCTAATCAGATCATGAGGAGAGCTTCCCAGAACGGCATATCGGTTGAAAAGGTTAATGAAGGTCGAACCGGTCTAAATTCATTACCTTATTCCAGGCAGCGATGAAGTCATTTACAAACCGCTTCCGGTTGTCATCACTCGCATAGACTTCCGCCAAGGCGCGGAGTTGAGCATTCGAACCAAAGACGAGGTCGGCACGGGTTCCGGTCCATCTAATTTTTCCCGTTGCACGATCGCGACCTTCATAGATCTCTTCGTGGTCCGGCATCGCTTTCCACTCCGTATTCATATCGAGCAGGTTCACGAAGAAGTCGTTGCTTAACGTCTCAGGGCGATCGGTGAATACCCCGTGTTGGGATCCATCCACATTCGTACCCAGCACGCGCAAGCCGCCCACCAAAACCGTCATTTCCGGTGCCGTCAGGGTGAGGAGTTGGGCCCGATCCACCAAGAGGTGCTCTGCCGTCACGGAATATTGAGTTTTTTGGTAATTTCGGAACCCATCGGCAACCGGTTCGAGTACGGCAAATGACGCGACATCGGTTTGCTCTTGCGAGGCATCCGTGCGTCCCGCGGTGAAGGGAACAATTACCTCGAACCCCGCCTGCTTGGCGGCTTGTTCAACGCCAACGCAACCTCCAAGAACAATCAGATCCGCCAGAGAAACCTGCTTCTCATTGGAGGAGTCGGTGCTGAACGCCTGTTGGATTTTTTCCAGCACCTGCAGCACGCGCTTGAGTTGATCGGGCTGGTTGGCTTCCCAATTGTTCTGTGGTGCCAGGCGTATGCGCGCTCCGTTGGCTCCCCCCCGTTTGTCGGAACCACGGAAGCTCGCTGCGGAGGCCCAAGCGGTTGAAACCAATTCTGAAATCGACAACCCCGAATCTAGGATCTGTTGCTTAAGGGCAACGATGTCTTGCGCATGGATCAATTCGTAATCTACGGCGGGAAGCGGGTCCTGCCAGATTAATACTTCATCGGGGACGTCCGATCCAAGATAGCGCGAACGAGGCCCCATATCTCGGTGGGTTAATTTGAACCATGCCCGAGCAAAAGCATCTGCAAATTCATCCGGGTTGGCTAAGTAATTCCGGGAAATCGGCCCATAGATCGGATCCATTCTCAGAGCGAGATCTGCAGTGGTCATCATTGGCGGGTGCCGTTTATCTGGATCGTGAGCATCTTCCACATCATCCGCAGCAGCGGGATCGGTCGGAATCCACTGCCAAGCGCCAGCCGGGCTTTTGACTAAGTCCCAGTCATATTTAAAGAGCACATCAAGATAGCCCATATCCCACTGGGTGGGATTGGGTTTCCATGCCCCTTCGATTCCACTGGTGATGGTGTCTCCGGCTTTTCCACTGCCGTAGCTGCTCATCCAGCCAAAGCCCTGTTCCTCGATCCCGGCGGCGGCGGGTTCGCGCCCAACGAGCGCGGCATCGCCCGCACCGTGGCCTTTACCAAAGGTATGCCCGCCCGCAATAAGCGCAACGGTTTCCGCGTCATTCATGCCCATGCGTGCAAAGGTGGTTCGAATATCACGACCCGAAGCGAGTACACTGGGATCGCCGTTCGGCCCTTCTGGATTCACATAAATGAGCCCCATCTGCACCGCCGCAAGGGGGTTGTCGAGCACCCGTTCGCCGGAGTAGCGCTTGTCGCCGAGCCATTCCGTTTCGGATCCCCAATTGATATCCATTTGAGGTTCCCATACATCGGCACGCCCTCCGGCAAAGCCGAATGTTTTGAACCCCATCGATTCGAGGGCCACGTTGCCGCTTAAGATCATGAGATCGGCCCAGGAAATTTGATGGCCATATTTTTGTTTGATCGGCCAGAGCAGGCGGCGAGCTTTATCCAAATTTCCGTTATCCGGCCAGCTGTTGAGCGGGGCAAAGCGTTGGGTTCCATACCCCGCGCCGCCACGCCCATCGCCCACGCGATACGTGCCTGCGCTATGCCATGCCATCCGGATAAAGAGCGGTCCGTAGTGCCCGTAGTCCGCGGGCCACCACGCCTGCGAATCGGTCATCAGGAGTTCAAGATCGTGCTTCAGTGCATCCAGATCGAGTTTTTTAAATTCGTCCGCATAATTAAAGTCAGCGCCCATCGGATTGCCCATAGCCGAGTTTTGATGAAGTATGTTGAGATTCAGCTGATTCGGCCACCAATCCTGATTCGAGGTCCCTTTGTGCGCTTCCTGCCTGTCGCCTCCGCCCGTCACTGGACATTTCTTTTCAGACATTTTTTCTCCTTTTGTAGGGGCTCCCCATAGCAATGCGGCCATGAAGAGGGGCAAAAAAATGAAGCTCCGCTGAAGGGGAACTCCAAGCCTTTTCGACGTACCGTTAGCCTGAATTTTAATTTTATTTCTCATGGCCTATTCCTTTTTATTTTTCCGGGAGTTTACATGATACCCGATTCGATGGATATGAATATACCACCGGCAGGGACTATTGTAAAATTTATATAATTTACTGGAAAAATAAGTAAAAGTTATCAATCATTTCGAAATGAATCTACGGACCTTTGAGTATTTATTGGCGCTAAAAGCACACGGTGGATTCCATCGTGCGGCCAAGGCGTGTCACGTAAGCCAGCCCGCACTTAGCATTCAAATTAAAAAATTTGAAGACGAGCTGGGACTCCAACTCTTGGAACGCGGGCGCAATAAATTCATCTTCACACCAGCCGGATTGAAAATCCTAGAGCATGCACGGGGCATTTTACAGCGTGTGAATGAAATTGAAAAACTGTCTGAGCTATGGAGCGATCCCTATGCGGGTGAGCTTTCTATGGGCGCGTTCCCCACACTGGCGCCTTATTATTTCCCGCAGATTCTTGACCCTATTATAGAGGCCTACCCTAATTTACGCATCAACCTCGTCGAAGAAAAAACAGCCGTACTCATCGAACGATTAAAAAATGGAACCCTCGACTGTGCCTTTCTGTCGGGCCCCATTGCCGAAGATACATTGGAGCATCAAACTCTCTTTACGGAAGAGTTCTTGCTCGGTATTTCACCCGCACATCCCCTCGCAAAATATAAAATAATCGATCTCGCCAAGCTAACGAATGAACGGCTGTTGCTCCTGGAGGAAGGGCACTGCCTACGCGGACAAGCGCTCGACTATTGCGCCACGGCCAACATTGGGGAGGCGCTAAACTTTCGTGCCTCATCGATGGCCACGCTGTTGCAAATGATTTCCATGGGGCGAGCCATCTCCTTTATTCCCACCTGCGTGGCGCGGTGTAATCCAAACCTTCATTATCTAAAACTAAAAGGGGGGGGTATTACGCGAACCATCGCCCTTTACTGGCGCCGGTCTAGCGTTCGGAAAAATCTAATGCTCGAATTAGTCGACGATGTACTGCGCAATCAAACTGACCGCCCGCGAAAAAGAAAAAAGGGCCACCGCTAAAGGCCCCGCTCCTCAGCGGACTCGATTCTCTTTTGACCCTACCTCCCCCGAGAGCCCGTTAAAATGGGCGGGGGGTAACTTCATCATTCGCTTCCGTTCAGGATTCCTTCTACCGCATCAAGAAAAGCAAACATTTCCGGAGCGGTCCCTATCGTCACGCGCAGATAATCCTTCGTGTGTTCATCGTCCCCGAAATACCGTACAATTATGTTTTTCTTGCCCAGCTCTTTGACAAAGGCTTTCGCGGAAATACCCTGCGGCTTAATCCAAAGGAAATTGGTTTCGGAATTCGTGACGGCGAAGCCGAGATCCGTCAGCTTTTCCGAGACGAGCTTGCGGGTTTCGATAATGGCCTGCACGTTGGCCTTCATCGTATTTTGATCGAGGATCGCAACGCGGGCGACCTCCTGCGTGAGATAGTTCACGTTGTAGGAGTCTTTGATTTTATACAGTGCCCCGATCAATTCAGTATTGCCCACGCAATAGCCCAACCGGATCCCAGCCAGCGAATATGATTTTGAAAGCGTTCGCGCCACCAGTACATTTTCATTCACCAGCGCCAGATCCATGCAGTTTTCTTGTGCAAAATCGGCATAGGCCTCGTCGATTAACACCACGCCGCCAAACTCCTTCACAAAGGGTTCCACGTTCGCTTTTGAATACTGCAGGCTCGTCGGCGCATTGGGATTCGTCAGAAAAAAGAGCGACGCCGCATAGTCCGCCGGCATCTGCCATCCAAATGCGGCATCGAGCGCCACCGGCTTTTTCTCTACATCCTCAATATCGGCGAGGATCGGATAGAGCGAATACGACGGGTCAAAATAACCGACCGAGCCTTGGCGCTCAACAAACGCGCGAATGCACAGGGCCAGCACTTCGTCCGACCCGTTGCCCACAAACACCTGCTCCACCTCGCAGCCGTGCAACTCCGCAATCACCTTACGCAATTCCAAACACACCGGGTCGGGGTAACGCGCAAGCACCGCAATATCAATCATCGAGAGGATATCCTGCACGTCCGCCGAAGGCAGGTACGGATTTTCGTTCGTGTTTAACTTCACCAGTTTGGCGTCCCGCGGTTGTTCGCCGGGAACATATCCCGCCATTGCTTGCACCGATTTTCTAATTAAATGGTTCATAATTCTCCAGACGTTTGAAATGAGACGCGCGGCGCAAAATGTTTGGCACAAAGAAACCGACGTTGTACCACGTCAATTCTCAATCTCATTGTTGGGTTCTTTTGTTTCTATCTTTTTCAGCTTCCCGCTTCAACTTTTGATTAAACTTCCGAAACTTCTTTTGTTCCTTTTCGTAATCCTTCATTTCGCTGTTGATCCGCGTCGTTGGTGTGTTGAAAATTCCTTCAATCCAGTCTAATTCAGTCTAATTCAGTTGATGATTGCCATATTGAATCTGGTGTAGAATCTTTTTCCGCCATTGATATTAAGTTCCACAACGCTTTCTTTTCTGCTGATCGAGTAAAGGTTGCTCTGTATTGACGGACTACTTGATATCTTTCCTTTAGAGGTTTTTCTAAATACGAAAATGAAAGCTCCGCACGATAGGGGATAGTTATCGAATCTGTTTTAAAAACTTCATACTCATATCTACCATAACCATGAAAATCCTCTGGTTTTAACTTAAAGATGGTTTCGTGCTGAAAAATAGGTCTTGGGATTTTGGTCTTCAAATAATTAATCCGATATCCAAAATCCTTTGAGGCATCTTTATCAGCGAATCCACAGCCAAAGGTAGTAGCCATGAATAATAAAAACATACACCAATTTGTTATTTTTAATTTCATATCGATTTATCTGGAATAACCGTTCTTAACTTATTCTTTTTTCTTTCAAGCCATCCTTTGTCTTTTCCATCGGTAAGTAGGCGGCGTGCATATTCCTTTGGAGAGAGGTCATACAAATTGCTTTTGCGGTCTATTATTCCCCGAGATTCTGCGTTGGCGTATGCCTCAATGGTAAAAGCATCATCCTCTGATAGAAAATGTAGAAATGTCATAAAGTCATTCTGTTTCATTTTTAATCATTTCCGTTGCCCAACAAAGGGTTGACGGCCACCACGCCGCCGTAATTCTGTCCGGTATTCAGATCTTCCGTCCAAAGCTCTTTCGCGCCCGACAGCTGAGCCGCCGCAACAATATTGACATCGTAAAACGAAAGCTGAAACGTTTGTTGAATCGAAATCGCTCGGCGCAACAAAGCACACGTATTTTCTACCACATCCCGCCGCATATAATATTCGGTCACTTCCCGCAGAATCACTGGATCCGCCCCTTTGCGCATCATTACATTAAAAAATTCCTGTAAAACCTGAATGCTCACGGCAACACCGACCTGATTCAAAAATAATCCATTCAGTCGACTTCTAGCTCGTTCATGCCGGGGCACGTCGCCCCGATCAAAGGAATAGACTACGATATTGGTGTCCAGAAAAACCTCAACGTTCATGCATTTCATCTCGCGTGTAAACTTTCCCACCATAATCTTTGGCTTCTTCCATCATGCGCATGATTTCTGTAGCCGCAATTTCATAGCGAAGATCCTTCTTCGTCGCCTGTTCAACCAGTTGATTAATCCACGCTGAAACCGACATATCCGCTTCCACGGCAATATGCTTTACGTCCTTGAGCAACTGCTCATCCATCCGCAATGTAATGTTTTTAGTCATAGAAACCTCCTGCACGCAAAATGTATTGCACGTTTTGCGTGCAGGGTAAAGCGCTTTATTCAAATCGAATGGTGGCGGAGCGGGCGTGGCCATCGAGGGTTTCAACGCGACCAAAAGCCTCGACCACCGGAAGAACCTCTTTAAGGTCCTCCTTTGTAAATTGGATCAGGCTAACGCGGCGGCGGAAGTCCTCCACCGTCAGGCCCGAAAAATAGGCCGCCGTCCCGCCCGTTGGAAGCACGTGGCTCGGCCCTGCTGTAAAGTCGCCCACGGCCTCCGGCGTCCATTCGCCGATGAATAACGCACCGGCATTCACCACTTTATCCACCCATTGATCAGGCTGGCTCACGATCAATTCCATGTGCTCTGGCGCAAATAGGTTACACAGTTTCATCCCGTCGCTCAGGCTTTTCACAACGACGAGTAGCATGCCTTTTTCCAACACCTTAAAGACCGGCTCAGAGCGGGATAGTAGCTCCGCCTGCTTGAGGATTTCGACCCGAATCGCCTCCGCTTGCTTTTGCGAAGTCGTCACTAAGAGCGACTTTTCAGAGCCCGTTCCATGCTCCGCCTGCGACAGCAGATCCGCCGCAACGTACGCCGGGTTGGCCGAGCGATCGCACAGCACCGCAATTTCACTCGGGCCCGCAACCATATCCAGCGCTACATCGCCATAGACCTGCCGCTTGGCCGCCGTCACATAGGGGCCGCCGGGCCCCACAATTTTCCGCACCTTACCGATCGTCTTCGTGCCGTAGGCCATCGCACCGATGGCTTGGATGCCACCAATTTTATAGATTTCCGTCGCGCCCGCTAAATCAAGCGCATAGATAATATAAGGGTTCAGCTTGCCGTCTTTTCCGGCCGGAGAGCAGGCCACTAGCTCCTTCACGCCCGCCACTTTCGCCAGCGTCAGTGTCATGAGCGCCGTCGAGGCCAGCGGCGCCGCACCGCCGGGAATGTAAGCGCCCACGCGATCGAACGGAACAAACTTTTCGCCGAGCATGCCGCCCTTAGGCGTAGCCATCGTCCAGTCGTCGCGCAACCCCTTTTTCGAGAAGGCGGTAATCCGCTTATGCGCTTCCTTGGCCGCCTTTTTAAAGGCCGCATCCACGCCCTTTTTTGCTTCGGCGATCTCTTCTTTCGTGACTTGAAATCGGGGTGCCGAAAGATTCGATCCATCAAACTTCTCGGCATAATCCATCACGGCCTGGTCGCCCCGCTGGCGGATATCCGCCAGCACGGTCGCCGCAATTTTCATCGCCTTCTCCTCCACCACAGGGCGGAGAAGAAAATTCTCGACCTTCTTATATTTTCGATCTGTATCCCACGTAACAATCGGTGCTAAATTTTTGCTCATATCAACCCTCTCTAAAAATCACAACGCATCGCGGCTATCCGACCTGGCGCAGCTCCCTATCAATCCGCTCAGACAAAAAAACCTTCAGGAGCGACTGGTACGGAACATCCCGCTTATTGGCCAGTAGCTTCAACTCATCAACCATCGATTCAGGCAGCCGAAGTGAAATCGTCTTCGTGGAAGGCTTTAGCTTGGGAAGCACGATCGTCTGCGCATCCGACCAATCCATATAGTCCGCCGAATCGTGCGCTTTCCAAAAGCGACGTTCCTCCGCCTCGGTCTTGAATACTGGAATCCTCTTTTTCATTTTCGATACCTCGTCGTTTCCGCGCGGGTCATATCCCGCGCCGATATAATTCGAATCTTATCTGTGCGAACCGTGAACGCGGAAAAAATAAATCGATCATAGTCCGTTCGACCCAGTGCATAGTATCGCGGCTCGGTCTTTCCATGCCCTGTATCCCGCTTGATGATCAAGGGTTGGTTGAAGAAAATCTGCTCGCATTCCAAACGAAAAACGCAGTGCCTATCCCAATTCTTCGAATCGTTCCCCGAATCCCACTCGAATCCCGTGCAGTCTACGAGCATATTCTTCGGCTTAACCATGCCGAATGTATATTATGGACATACACAAAAATCAACGCCTTATTGCAACAAACCATCCCCCGCTACTTCCCAATGCAAAACCGCGAAAAAATATTATCCAGCAAATCCTCGTGATACTCCCGGCCCGTCACCTGCCCTAGAAACTCCAGCGCCGAACGCAGGTGCACCACGGCCACCACCGCATGTTCTTCAACGTCCTTATTTAGATACGCCCGCGCCTGCCGCGCTTCTTTGTGAGCTCGGATGAGTAGATTGCGATGCCGCTCGGAAATCACCGCATGGGGTGGCGCATGCAGGTCTGCCCCTTGCTCCAGCGCATCAGCCATGGCTCGTTTAAGCTCTTCCACTCCCACGCCGTTCACCAGACTCGCGTCCACGCCCGGGACGTCTAAAATGACCTTTCCCTGATCCACCTTATTTAACACCACCACACTCTTTGTCGGGTCCAGCTTTTCAAGCCGCACGCGATCCTCTTCGTGCAGCGGCTGTGAGGCATCGATGAGATAAACGGCCAAGTGAGCCTCTTTGCTGTGCGCTTCCGCACGACGAACGCCCTCGGCCTCGATCTCACAATCGGTCTCGCGTAAGCCCGCCGTATCGGTGATACGCAACGGAATTCCGTCGAGCACATAGCCCTCCTCCAGCGTATCGCGCGTGGTGCCTGCCGTACTCGAAACAATGGCCCGATCAAATCCCAGTAGGGCATTCAGTAACGTTGATTTCCCGGCATTCGGCCGGCCTAAAATAACCACTCGCGCGCCCTCGCGCAGCAGACGACCCTCATCCCACGTATCGAGCAGATGGTCCAACGTCTGGAACGTTTCGTCGAGCAGGTTGGCGATGCCGGAAAAAACATCATCCGGCAATTCATCCTCCACAAAATCGAGGGTGGTTTCGAGGTTGGCCGCCACTTCTAAAAAGGCTTCATAGATGGCATCGAACTGGTGGCTTAGCTTGCCCTCCATCTGCTCCATAGCGGCCGAGGCCGCGCGGTCGGAGCGCGCGCGGATGAGATCAAAAATGCCCTCGGCCTGCACGAGATCGATACGCCCATTCAGGAACGCTCGCTTGGTAAACTCGCCCGGTTCGGCCATACGTGCCCCCGCATCGAGCGCACGCCGCAGGATCCGCCGCATACCCACCACGCCACCGTGTCCCTGAATCTCAACCACATCCTCGCGGGTGTAGCTCCTCGGCGCACGCATCACGAGCGCCAGCCCCGTATCGATTTCAATCCCGTCAGAATCAATCACTTTACCGTAGGCAAACGTGCCGTGCTCCCGTGCCGATACCTGCACGTGATCCAAGGCCAAAAAAATGGCGTCGGCAATGCGCCAGACCTCAGGACCGGAAATACGGATGATTCCCACCCCGCCCTTGCCGGGCGGCGTCGCAATCGCGGCTATCGTATCCGAATCATAAACCATCACCAGATCCTCTTTACATCATAGGTTCCAATCATCTTATCGATGCTCACAATCGGCATCTCTTCAACCATGCTTTGCGCCACCAACATCTGATCGAATGGGTCGCGGTGGTGATTGGAGAGGGACTGAATTCGGATCGAATGGGTCAGCGTAATGGGCAGGGGTTGAAATGAATTTTCACGGATATGCCGGTCCGTGAACACGTCAAGTTCTTCCGCTATTTCAAGCCGACCCAGCCGTACTTTGATGGCTATTTCCCATATAGAAACGGCACTTAAATAAATTTCATTCTCCCCATTGGAAATGATTGCGCGAGCCTTTTCAGACAAAGCCGAGTCATCGCCAATCCACCAAAGAAAGGTATGGGTATCGAGCAGATATTTCACAGTCCCCAATCCTCTAACTCCTCGGCGGACAATGGATCGTTGAAATCGGATTTCATCGTAAAAGTCCCTTTCGCCGACCCTGGCGCGCGGGTTTCGGAGCTTTCGTGGAAAGGGATTAACTGAACCAGCGGCTTTCCTGATTTTGCAATAATAACCTGATCGCCCGCCAATACTCGCTTGATTAACTCCGAAAAATGAGTTTTTGCATAATGCATATTTTCTTGAATCATCATAACCAACCTCCAATTTAAAATATAGACCAAGTTGATGGACTAAGTCAATTGATACCCGGCCAGAAATAGAAAATCAGATGGTTCAGACCCAGCGCGATTAAGGCGGCGAGAAAGTCATCGACCACAATGCCAAAGCCGCCATGGATATTCTGAAGTTGTTTGATCGGCGGGGGCTTGGTGATGTCGAAAATGCGGTGAAGGATAAATCCGCTCAACAGCGCCCAAGGAGAGCTCAGACCAATCACCGTAATCGGCAGGGTCAGATATTCATCCGCCACAATGCACCCCGGATCTTTCCCGCCGATCATCTTCTCCGCCACCCCGCAGATGGGAATAGCAATCACCGTCATGGCGATGCAAACCGCCCACTGGGTTCCAACGCACGGAATATACAGCATCATCGCCCACGCGAGCGGCAAGCCGATTAACGTGCCGACCGTTCCCGGCATAATCGGACTCCAGCCCGTTCCAAAGCCCACCGCAATCCACTTAATCAAATTTTTCATAAGCTCCTCATTTCCGAATTTTTACCACAGAGATCACGGAGGAACACGGAGGTTTTTAACTTCTCTGTGATCCTCTGTGCCCTCTAGCGTAGCGGGTGGTTCAGATACTCCGTAAGCGTAGCAAGCAAAGCAATGCACGCCGTGTCGGTGCGCAGAATCCGTTTTCCCACTCCAAATAGCTCAAACCCATGCGCCTGAAGCATCTCCAGTTCATAAGGCGTCCACCCGCCTTCCGGACCGATGGCCAGCACCACCCGCTTGGCCTTAAAATCAACGTCGGCGACCCGCTTCTCTCCCGCGGGATCAGCCACTAATTTTATAGACTCGGGAAAAAGGGTATTCAACTCATCCTCTACAAACGGCTTGAAACGCTTGCGCACCAGTACCTCCGGCAGATGGGTACACCGCGCCTGTTGCAACCCTTCGATCAGCCGCGCCGTGTAGAAGTCCGGTTCCAATACATGGGTATCAAAATAGAATTTTTCCACCTTGTCCGCGTTCAGAAGCACAATGCGCCCCACCCCAAGCGCGGCCAACTGCGCCCACAGCCGCTTCAGCACCTTCGGCCGCGGCATTGCCAAGAGGAGATCAATTTTTGGTTTTGGAGGAGCCCTCTCTTCCAGCACGCACTGCAGGCAAACCGTCTGCTGATCCACCGCCAGCACCGTCCCCTTCCCTAACGAACCATTGAGCACGCCAATCCGCAATACCTTGCCGGGCTCCGCCTTCAGCACTTTGCGGATATGCCGGGCCCGGTCATCGGAAAGCACCACCAGCCCCTCATCACGAAAATCGTCGGGTTGTAAAAGAATCAGATTCATATCGGTGTCTATTTGCGTTTATCTGTGGTTCTAATCCCATCCGGCCTATCGGTATGCAACCCGGCGATTCCCGACCTTAACCACACAAACGATGAGTTGGTTGTCCTCGATGGAATAGAGGATGCGATAGCCTCCCTGCCGCAAGCGATACTTCTCTTGCCCAGAAAGTTTTTTGGATTGCGGTGGGCGTGGGTTCTTTGCCAAGGACCGAGGGGCCGAAAGAATTCGTTCTACATCTTTTTTGGGGATGTTCCGCAGGTCCTTAGAGACCGATTGCTTGAAGATGGTTTTATAGGGTTCCATCAAGCCTCAGTTCCTTCATGAAAGCCTCGAAATCGAGCGTGGGCTCTTTTTTCCGTTCCTCACACAGAGCGAGATCGCCAGCGTCTTCCGCAAGTTTATCCCGTATCGCAGCGTTAATCAACTCCGAGACGGATCGCGATGTTTCCACCGACTGAAGCCGTAGCGCCTTATGTAGATCAGGATCAAGATAGACCGTTGCTCGCTTGGTGAGTGCACTCATGTTGTAGCTCCATTTGATGCCTTTTAAATATCGTTATAACGCTACAACGTCAAGACGTTTTTAAACCCTCTTCCGCCAGAGAGTTTACCCACCCAATGCGCCATTGATAAAGGTATCGATGAAGTTAAAATAAATTCTCCCATTCCTCGGAGCGAAGCGACCCTCTAGCGAAGCGGTTGTAGAACTTTTTTCACCCTCCTTCACTGCGCCCTTGTTGCTTTGCACGGACCCGCCCCGAGCCGCCGCAACGGAGCAGGATGCTCCGTCTACATTAAAATAAGCCTCGTCGCGCACTTCAATGTTCTTGCCGCCTTCTTCAACTTAAAACCAGGCATGGAGCTGGGTGTTAATCTCATCGAGATCAAACGCTTCTGGATCAAACGGTCCACCGAGCCATTCGAAAAGAGCCGACTTCTCCTCGCCATTGGGGCCTTCGAGTGTTTCCAATATCTGGAAATATCCGGGAATTCCACCGCAATCATCCGGAGGGCAGGCCCGCTTTCCCTTGATGCACACCGGCAGTCGTTGCTCCGGATCGACCGGCAGCACTTTTTCCAACAGCACCTGATGCTCCCAAGAATCGCCGAAATCATATTCATAGACCACCTTATCCTTCTCCTTGCGAAGCAAGCTCTGAAGAGGAACCCCAACACTATCGACCACACTCATACTCGGAAATCCTTCATCCTCACCGCCCGGTTGATAAAACGTCCGGCCATCCACAAACTGATGCAAATGCGAGTTCGTCCAACCGAACACGGTCTGAATCACGGCATGAAGATCCTCCAGTTCAATGGAGGCCGGAACCAGCACCCGCCGCCAAATCGGCGGCGAGGAATGTTTCAACGAAATCTTCAACTGGTAGATCGGTCCGGCGGAAGATCCCGCCGAGCTCGACAAATCACCACTCAAAAGTTGTTCCGACAACCCCCCGATGGCCGCGGACATGCCGCGAGCCATTTCCTCCAGCGGCATAGGGAACTCCGCCGCATCCTCCTCCGCCGCTTGGTTGAACAAAACCAGCGCGGAATTAATCAGCGAACTGAGTTCGCCCAGTCGTAGCGATGCCGGATGGTTCATCGTGGCAAAAGGGCTCGCTCCATCCCGGTCGAGCTGGCGTAACACGGCCAGGCACTGGTCGTTCAGATCAAGGAAAACCGATCGCATTTCACGATGTGGATCGTTGCGCGGATCATGGGCTTGGCGCACGTCATCCCAAAGCTCCTGCCAAAGCTGATGAAACTCCTGCTGCTCGTTCGCCGTCGGAAACGAAAGCGTTCTTCCACTTATGACCCGCGCCAGCACCGTATCTGGATTCCCCTCGTTGCACGACATCGCATCGCGCATGTAGGCTTCCGCCTCCTCCGTATTCACCGAAATCCCCAGCAAGGAAAAGAAAGCCTCCAGTTCGCTATCCGGCTCCTCAGCTCCATCCATCAGCGAATTCATCATGCGGGAATCGACCGGTTCATCCTCCGGCCAGAAAAAACTAACCGACCCCTCCGTTTTAAGCGTCAGCTCCTTCTGCATATTAAAAAATGCGGCCAGCGAAAGAGGCGGGTTCGACCAAACCGGCGGCGCATCCTCGTTTTCGGAGGCCAGCCAAAGCATCCGCGCCATCTGCTCATAACAATCGTGGTCCAGTTCCGCATCCAGGCGAGCCTCTTCAAACCCAAGGCGCAGGGCGTGAACCCACCGGTTGGTTTCAGCAAAATCAACCAACTCCTGCTTCGTCGGCACATGCCGGACGGAAAAAACGCCGGCCAGCCAGTCCTCCACCGTCAGCATCAACGCATCGCCCGGCTTGAATCCGCACCCCTCGTAAAAGGCCTGCAAATCAAAAACCGTTATCGAAACATCCCCATCATACGGCGGTTGGAGACGCTCGAAATTCTCCTCTGAATCACAAATCAAATAATCCCCTTCACCGTACTTTCCGAAATACAAAAGAAACCGGCGCACCTCCGCAATCGGCATCCGCACCGTACGCGTCGGCGCGGCAGACCCGTCCGGCAGCTTCAGCACCGCTTCCCCAGGAAACACCTCGCGGGAAAGGAACGGCATGAAACGATGCCCTGGAATCAGATAGCCCGCCGCGATCTCCTCCTCCAGCGGAGTCACTCGAAACTCGGCCCCCTTAAAAGCGACATGACGGGGCGTAAAACGATCCGAAAAAAGCGCCCCCTCATCCTCAAACAGATCATCCGAACCCCCGGCCAAATCATACAGCCAATCCTCATCGTCAAAACCCTTCACCTTTTTCTGAACGTATTTTTTCAGAGCCTCAAATTCAAACGCCCCCGTCTGCTCTACCGCAAACGCCCGAATTAAATCGTACAACTCTTCATTCTTCATGCCCTTCTCCACGTTAAAATTAGTTTCCCGAAAACCCGCTTATTTTCGTACAGCGGCCACGCTGATCCGGCCTATTTTATATATCGTATTCGATATATTTATACTAAAATTGACCCGATAATCGCCAATTTTATATACTATATGATATGGATTATCTAAATAAACATCCGCTGCAAAAGCCCCTGTTTAAACGCCCGCGCCCGCGACACCTGCGCCTCCACCTGCGCCATTTTACGATCCACCGCCGACAGACAATCCGCGATCTTTTGCTGCTCGGTGAGGGAGGGCAAAAGCAACTTCAGAGTTTTCAAATGAGTTGGGTAAAGGTGAATAACCGCAACTCCCTGTGCCAATTTTGCAATCTCGTACTTCAGCTTATTGTTCAAATAATAAGCAAGAAAAACACCGTTATTCGGTGTTTTTATAATGTTTAGGTCACTCCCAATGGCAATGCCTTTCCTTTGAATACATGAAGCGGTCGCTATATCAATTTGAGTTTCGCCAGATGCTGGAATAATGACATCGTTCGGCTTCACAACCGAAGCTTTCATTCTATTATTCGTTTCTTCAGAAATATAAATTTTATCTAAAATCAGCCTATTTCCATTTACATTCTGGCTTCGAATAAAGCGGATACCACTCTTTTTGTATGCCTGTTCACCTCCAAGCGGAGTGCTTCCGCTACCAATTTTGGAGGTGCCCTCCCCCAGCCGCCTCGCCACCCACTCCCCTGTAAATTCAGGGAAGCGGAGATCGGGGATTTTTAATTCGTGTTTATTAGCGTTCATGGGCGGTTTAAACCTTTGCGGGTTCATGTTCTTTCAGAAGGCGGTCGAGCATGCCGCCGGGATTGATGTGCCTTTTTTCATTTTTTGCCCCCGATGAGGTTGGTAAGCATGGCGGCGATGACCTTTTTTTCCTGCGGGCGACTTTCGGCGATCATGAGGGTCATGGCAACGAGGGCGTTATCGGCGATGCGCTTTCCGCCCTCCTTATCGTAGAGCAGTTTGTTTTTGTCGGCGAAGCGCAGGAATACGGCGGCGGCAATGCGTTTATTACCGTCGATAAAGCTGTGGTTCTTGACGAGAAAATAAAGCAGGTTCGCGGCCTTTTCTTCAACCGAAGGATAAACCTCTTTTCCGTCGAAGCTTTGCATAACGGCGTTGAGCGAGCTGTGCAGGCTTTGATCCTTCTCTTTCCCGAAAACGGCGGAGTCGCCAAATTTAATCCGCATGGCTTCGACCAGCCGAATAGCCTCATCGTACGAAACCGATCTGGCCTTGCGGCGAGATCCCTTGCCGATGGCAACGCGCTGGTGGTCGTAGTCGTCGAGCAAGTCGAGCGCCCCGTCATAGTCCGAGATCGTTTGCAGTAAAATGGAGGCTTCATCGCCCGTCAGTTCCTTGCGCCGGGAAATGTCCGATGCCAGCTTTACAACCCGCCCGAGGTGTTTCAACCGTTCCTTATTAGCCGTATAACCTTGAACGAGGTGCTGTTTCAGGAGGTTTGCAGCCCAGATTCGAAATTGAGTCCCCTGTATGGATTTAACTCGATATCCGACAGAAATGATGACATCCAGATTGTAGTATTCAACTCTTTTGGATTGGGTTTTACCTACGATGGCTCCGTGCGGAGTGGTGTGTGCATATTTTGCACACACCACATCTTTTCCCAGCTCCCCCTCTTTAAATATGTTGTTGATATGGCGGGAAATAACCGTCCTGTCGCGCCCAAATAAAACCGATAACTGTTCCCGGTTAAGCCAAACCGTTTCCTGCTCTAGCTGAACATCCAACCGAATCTCACCGTCTTTGCTTTTATATAAAATCAGCCCTGTTGTTTTATTCGCAGTCATCCGTGGTTTAAATCCTTTTGCGTTCTTTGCTCTCTTTTGCGATTCAATCATTCCTCACTTTCACGGTTCAATTTTTCTGCGGCTCACGCTCCAGCTTTTTCATACTGGCGGCGGGGGTGGGTAGATCCTCCCGCTTTTTCTCCAGCCCCTCAATCCGCCCATCCACCGAAGAGAGGAAAGCCGCGATCTTCTTTTGTTCGGGAAAACTGGGAGCCGCAACCTTTGCGTGAAGAATATCTTTCCGTGATAACCCTGGAATTAAATTTCCAGCGGCCAATGACTGGAAAAGCCTGTCACGAATCAACAGCGTGTAAAAAACGAATTGAGTGAAATATCCTTTGAAACGAACTGCCATCAACTGTCGCCCCATAGCAACTTCGTCTAACTCAAGAAATAATAATTTCCCAACGCCATTTCCTTTAACGGTAATTAAAACGTCATTTCTGAGTCCTGTATGCCCCGTAATTTTGGTCCATTTTGTGCATTTGTTTTCATCATTCGTAAAACCTGAAGGTCCAGTGAAATATGGAACTCCCAATGACTCATTATTGTATTCGGCAGGTGCAAGATGCTGACCAGACACTAAAGAAATGCCATGCTCCAACCGTTTCTCCACCCATTCCCCTGTAAATTCGGGGAAGCGGAGATCGGGGATTTTTAATTGGCGTTTATTAGCGTTCATGGGCGGTTTAAACCTTTGCGGTTTCATGTTCTTTCAAAAGGCGGTCGAGCATGCCTCCGGGATTGACGTGCGGCGTCCATAGGGTGTCGGCGTTTACGATGACAAAGCGATTGCGAGCTTCGGCGGCGGCGAGGTCGCCCTCTGCATTTTTCATCTCCAGCACGAGTATGCGATTTTCTTCGAGGGCGTGGCGGACGGCGGCGAGATCGATCGGCTCTTCTTCCTCGAACGTATCGACATAGCGCGGAATGTTGAGGTTCCAGTCGTTTTCTTCTATCTCGGCGATGGTGGCTTCATAGCTGTATTTATCGGCGATCTTCCGCTCGCGATAGGTTTCGATGATCAAGTCGACATCTTCGTCGCGCAGGACATTCTGGTTCTTCACTTTTTCAAAATGGCCGTCGCCGCTGGCATCGATAAAGAGAATCGAGTCGTCTTTTTGGCGGCACTTTTTGAGCACGAGGACGCAGGCGGGAATGGAGGTTCCATAAAAGAGGTTGGCGGGCAGGCCGATGACGGCATCGAGAACGTTTAGCTCTTTGATCAGATGTTCGCGGATATGCCCTTCGGCCGCGCCGCGAAACAGTACACCGTGTGGCAGAACACAGGCCATGGTGCCGTTGTCGGCGAGCTGATAGATCATGTGCTGCACAAAGGCAAAGTCGGCCTTGCTGGTGGGGGCGAGTTCCCCGTATTCCGCGAACCGATCATCCTGCATATAGAGCGGGTTGTCTTTGCCTTTCCACTTGGCAGAAAAGGGCGGGTTCGCCACCACGGCCTCGAACCGAAGATCCAGATGTTGCGGTGCTTCAAGCGTGTCTTCCTGCTGAATATCAAAGTCGCGGTAATGCACGTCGTGCAAAATCATATTCATGCGGGCGAGGTTGTAGGTGGTGCGGTTCATTTCCTGACCATAAAACTCTGCCACCTGCGCCTCTTTGGCGACGCGCAAAAGTAGCGACCCCGATCCGCAGGTGGGATCATACACCGAGCGTAGTTTGCTTTTGCCCGTCGGACGATTTTCGCGAGCACGGTGGAGATCTGTTGCGGCGTATAGAACTCGCCCGCCTTTTTTCCCGCCCCGGCGGCAAACTTGCCAATCAGATATTCATAGGCATCGCCCAGCACATCGGCCTTCGTGTCGCCCAACTTAAAATCAATTTCATTCAAATGGGTGAGAATTTTAACAATCAGCTCATTCCGCGCATTCGGGCTGCTCCCTAACCTCCTGGCCTGCAAATCCAACTCATCAAACAGGCCCACAAAATCCTCCTCACTCTCGGACCCCATGGTGCTCTGCTCGATGTGCGTGAGGATTTCATGAAGCTCATCAATGATATAGCCTGAGTTCCCTTTCTGAGTGATGGAGGAAAAGAGTTGTTCTGGATTCAGGAAATAGCCCAGCATTTCAAGCGATTCGTTGTGAATGGCCGCCAGCAGTTCGGGATCGGTCAGCGTGCGATACTCCTCGACGGCTTCGCCTTTGAGGAGCTCGGTGGCGTAGAAATCCTGCTTTTCCGAAAGGTACTTATAGAAAACAAAACCCAGGCAATAGTCGCGGAACTCATCGGCGTGCATCTTCCCACGCAACTCATCCGCAATATTCCAAAGCTTCTGCTCCAACTGCCGTTTTTGATCCCCTGACATATTCGCCCCCTGCTGCACTCTAATAAATTCGGACAGTATGCTTTACCGCTCTATATAGGTCGAGCAGAGACGCGCGGGTTGTGCGGAAAAATAGACATCTCTTCTCTTTTTGGGTAGGTTTCCTTTTTTCAATAAAAGGACACTCCTATGGATCCCATTAAACTCACCCAATACAGCCACGGCGCGGGATGTGGCTGTAAAATTTCGCCGGCGTTGCTGGAGTCGATTTTGCAAACTTCACGCGAGGTGCTGCCCCACCCTAATCTGCAGGTGGGCAATGATAGCAAGGACGATGCGGCGGCGTATGATCTGGGGAATGGAACTTCTGTGCTGAGCACGACCGACTTTTTCATGCCGATCGTTGATGATCCTTTTACTTTTGGGCGTATTGCCGCCACGAATGCGCTGAGTGATATCTATGCGATGGGCGGCAAACCATTAATGGCGATTTCAATCTTTGGCTGGCCGATTCAGAAGCTGTCTGCCGAGGTGGCGCGGCTGGTGATTGATGGCGGGCGGGCCGTGTGCGACGATGCGGGAATTCCGCTGGCGGGCGGGCATTCGATCGACTCGCCGGAGCCGATCTTTGGTTTGGCGGTGACGGGGTTGGTCGATAATAAAAACCTCAAGCAAAACAATACGGCCGAAGCGGATTGCGAAATCTTTCTCACCAAGCCGCTCGGGATTGGTATTCTTTCCACGGCGCAAAAAATGGGGGTGATCGAGCCGGGGCACATCGAACCTTCGATTGAGGCCATGTGCACGCTTAATACCATCGGCGCGGAGATTGCGAAACTTGAGGGCGTGGTGGCTCTCACAGATGTGACGGGCTTCGGCCTGCTGGGCCACCTTGGCGAAATCTGCGATGGCAGTGGAATCTCCGCGACGATCCAATACAGCCGCGTTCCGAAACTTCCGAATGTTAAAAAATATATCGAGCGGGGATGCATCCCCGGCGGGAATAAAAACAACTTTACGAGTTATGGCCATACGCTCGGCGAAATGACCGACGAGCAACGGATTCTTCTGTGCGATCCGCAGACCTCCGGCGGCTTGCTGAGTATTGTACGGAAAGAGGCTGTGGCCGACTTCCTCGCCCTAACCGCCGAGGCCGGATTGGAACTCGAGCCGATCGGTCGCACTCGGCCGCGCGGTGAAAAATCCATCGAGATCGAAGACTAATCAAAGGAATTTAGACAGGATTAACAAGATTTTCAGGATCCTGTTCATCCCGCAAATCCGGTCAAAAATATCATGGAACTGCCCACCACCAGCGACTTTCGACAGATTGTGCTCGATGACGTGTCGCTCATCGATGTGCGCGCGCCTATCGAGTTTAAAGAGGGCGCATTTCCAACCGCCGTCAACCTGCCGCTCATGAACAATGAGGAGCGGCACCTCGTGGGAATCTGCTACAAGGAAAAAGGGCATGCCGCAGCGGTCAAGCTTGGCCATGAACGCGTGAGCGGGAAGGTCAAGGAGGAGCGGGTCGCCGCCTGGGCGGAGCAGCTCGAACGCCGCCCCGATACGATGCTCTACTGCTTTCGTGGCGGGTTGCGCTCCCAAATCAGCCAGCAGTGGATTGCGGAAGAGCTCGGCATGGAGCTTCCTCGGTTAGCAGGCGGCTACAAAGCCTTCCGAAATTATCTGCTCGATCAGCTTGATCCGATTCATCTGACCAGCCAACCCGTGGTGCTCAGCGGCCGGACGGGGGTTGGAAAAACGCGCCTACTCCGGCACCTAAAAAACACCGTTGATCTCGAAGCCCTCGCGAACCATCGCGGTTCTTCGTTCGGTCGCTTTACTACGCCACAACCCAGCCCGATCAATTTTGAAAATAACTTGGCGTGGTCGCTCATTCAGCATACCGCTGCTGGGCACCGGCATTTGGTTCTTGAAGATGAAGGCCGCAACATTGGCGATCGCTATCTGCCGCCGCCGCTCGTTGAGCACTTGCGTAAGTCGGACCTCGTGCTTTTAGAACGCTCGATGGCCGAGCGCATTCAGATTACGTTCGATGAATACATCACGATCGCCCAAGCCGACTATCAAGCCATGTATGGCAATGAATGTGGAATGGCAGAGTGGCTCGCCTATATGAGCCATTGCGTCGATCGTATTCGAAAGCGACTGGGCGGCCTACGCCACCAGGAGATCAAGCAGCTCCTGCACAGCGCCCATGAGAGCGGCGAACCCGAACAACATAAGAAGTGGATCGAACCCCTCTTGAGCGACTACTACGATCCGATGTACGATTATCAACTTCAGCAAAAGAACACCTCCATCGTCTTTCAGGGCAATGCCGCCGAGGTATTGGGTTATCTACAGGCGCTTTAAACGGGGGTTCAACAGAACTGAAATAAAAAAAAGCCCGCTGTTCGGCGGGCTTTTTTGTAGGTAAATGGGTTGGTGGATTAGTAGCCGCCACCGCCTCCGCCGCCGAGGCCGGGAATGGAGCGCGAACCTTCCCACTGCTGTGGGGTGTTCCATGGCATATCCGAATATTCCTTTTCGTCGTGGTAGTTGTCGACGGGAGTGGCGCAACCACAGAGTGCGAGGGTGGCCAGTAGGGTAAGGATGGGGATGAGTGTTTTCATGGTATAAACAAAAAAGAACCGTCCCGTTTATGCGGGACGGTGTATGCAACATTCAACGCAGAATTAAAGTACGGCGTCTTTGGCTGCTTTCGCAATGCGAAACTTGAGCACGCGCTTGGCGGCAATCTGAATGCTTTCACCGGTTGCTGGGTTACGTCCCATGCGGGCTTTGCGGTCAACAATAACCAACTTGCCGATACCGGGGATGGTGAATCCATCAGCTGCACCTTCGTATGCGAGTTCTGCGAGTGCTTCCAAAGCGTCTTTAGCCTGAGCCTTAGAGATGTCAGCCTTTTCCCCTACTGCGGTGATGATTTGTGATTTAGTCATGGGTTTTGCCATTGTTCTTTCTCCTCATGGTTTTCTGATTCGTTCCAACAACACCTGGCCGACTCCCTGTCCGGCTCAGCGATGGGAAAGTTCTAAGGCATCGTACGAAACAACGCAATATGAAAATTTCCGAAAAAAACCAATATTTAAAGGGGTGGAGTCATTTTTAACGCGAGAAGAAACCAACTTGACCTTTTTAGTACTCATTCTATTTCGTTCCAGCTTGCACCGCGAATTTGTATCTGGTTTTATCGTCGGATTAAACGGATACTCCGTCCACATTATTATCGTTCACACAGGCCGATGAGCGGCTTTACATCTGAAAAATAAAATCCATATATCGCACCCTTAGCCAACGCCTACTATTTTTATAATCTATTCTCTATGTTCACCTTGCTTACATTCTGTTTTGCCGCTGCGCTGCTTGCCCCTTGGCTTCATCGGCGGCTCCCGGCGTATGCCGGAGCGGTACTCGCACTCGCCCCAGCATCGGTATTTATTTGGCTTTTTTTCCAGCTTCCCGCGGTCATGCACGGCCATCCGGTGGAGCAATCCTTCCTGTGGGTGGAAGGGCTTGATCTTGAATTTGCCCTACGATTGGATGGCCTTTCACTGCTCTTTGCCCTGCTGATCAGTGGCATCGGCACACTGATTCTTTTTTATACTCAGGGCTATTTCAAGGGGCATCCGCAGCAAGGCCGCTTCCTGATGTACATCATTGCCTTCATGACCTCGATGCTCGGCGTGGTACTCTCCGATCACCTTTTACTTGTTTTTATCTTCTGGGAGCTCACCAGTTTTACCTCCTATTTACTCATCGGATTCAACCACGAAAAGGAAGCCGCGCGCACGGCCGCGCTGCAAGCCATGCTCGTTACCGTACTCGGCGGTTTATTTCTCTTAGTGGGATCGATCTTATTGGCACAAGCCGCCGGAACGTGGAGGATCTCTGAAATCATTCAGCGCGGCGCGGAGATACAGGCGCATGCACATTATCTGCCCATCCTCATTCTCATCTGCATCGGCGCATTCACCAAATCAGCGCAGTTTCCATTCCATTTTTGGTTGCCCAACGCTATGCAAGCGCCGACGCCGGCGAGTGCTTATTTGCACTCCTCCACCATGGTTAAGGCGGGCATCTACTTACTCGCTCGATTGCACCCCGCGCTCGGAGGAACGGAAGAGTGGGCCGCCATCCTCATTCCCATCGGAACCATCACCTTCCTGCTGGGCGCCGTTATGGCGATCGGTCAGACGGTGTTGAAACGGTTGCTCGCCTACACCACCGTCTCGGCCCTCGGCGCGATGATCCTGTTGCTTGGCCTGGGCACGCCGTACACCATTAAGGCGATGATGGGCTTCGTGCTCGCCCACGCGCTCTATAAAGCCACGCTCTTCATGATCGCCGGGGGTATTACCCACGAAACCGGCGGCGAAACTTCGATCGATAAATTGGGCGGACTACGCAAGGCCATGCCCATTTCCTTTGCTTGCGCCCTACTCGCGGGACTTTCGATGGGTGGCTTTCCCCCTTTTCTTGGGTTTGTGGCCAAAGAAACCTGGTTGCATGCCCTCGGCGATTATCCGCTCCTGATGATCGCCACCATGATCGGTGGTGCCGCCTATGTGTTGGTTGGGTTTTCTATCGGTTGGAGACCCTTTATGGGGGAAATGCCCGCAGGACTCCACGCCCATGAAATGCCTCCGGCCATGCGCGTTGGACCCATCATTCTTGCGGTCGCTTGCCTCGGCCTCGCGTTTTTTGCCGGAACGACTGGCCACACCTTGATTGAACCTGCGGCCTCAGCCATCGCGGGCACGCCACTAAAAGTGCACCTGCATCTGTGGGCGGGTTTTAATAAATATTTAGTGATCAGCCTCGCCACCCTCGCCATTGGGATCGGGTTCTACCGCGCTCGTCCGCTGTGGCTGAACCTCGCCCAGCGCATGGCCGGATGGGCCCGCTTTGGCCCCGATGCCACATACCAAAAACTCTTCGCATCGATCCTGAAATTCGCAGCGTGGCAAACACGGCTCCTCCAAACGGGACACTTGCGCCATTATATTCGGTATATCGTACTCGCTACCACCGTGTTGGTTTTCACCGCCTTTCTGCGGGCAGGCGGTCTTCATAAACTAGAAGGGCTCACGCCGCTCACCGTCCGTACCGGCGCACTTGCGGTGTTGATGATTCTCGCAACCGTGGCCACGGTTCATTCAAAATCGCGCCTGCGATCGATTCTCTCCATGGGCGTGGTGGGCTACTGTATGGCACTGCTCTTTACTTTCTTTGGCGCCCCCGATCTGGCCATGACGCAGCTGGTGATCGAAACCCTGACGGTGATTTTGATGGCGCTCGCCTTCTACCACCTGCCGTCCTTTCGGCACAGCTCTTCGGTCCGCACCCACGCGATTGATCTAACGATTGCCATCGGCGGCGGCGTGGTGGTGACGTTGTTGGTGCTCGCCGCCTTGGACGTGCAAACCCCAACTCCCATCTCCGATTATTATCTGGAACACAGCTATACAAAAGCCCACGGGCGCAATGTCGTTAATGTGATTCTGGTCGACTTCCGCGCCTTGGATACCTTGGGCGAGATCACCGTGCTCACCCTAGCGGCGCTCGGCGCGGGAGCGCTACTCAAATTACGACCCAAGAAAAAGGAGGACCGCCCATGACCTCCCTGATTCTACGCACCGCCACGCGCTATATGTTTCCGCCACTCCTGGTGTTCTCGATCTATCTCTTACTCCGCGGACACCACCTGCCCGGCGGCGGATTTGTCGGCGGGCTGACTGCTGGGTCGGCCTTTGCGCTCTATGCCCTTTCGTTCAGTGTGGCCGCTGCTCGCAAATTACTCCGAATCGACCCGTTCGATATGATCGCCACCGGCCTTTTTATTGCGCTCATCAGCGGACTCCCGCCGCTTCTTTCGGGGGAAGCTTTCCTGACGGGCATCTGGTGGGAAATTCCAATACGCCCCAGCGTGACGGTGAGTTTAGGCACGCCCATCATTTTCGACATCGGGGTCTACCTCGTGGTGCTCGGTGTGTTGTTATCGCTCGTCTTTTTATTGGCGGAGGAAGAATAATGGAAGTGGCTCTGGCCATCGTAATCGGCGTGCTCTATGCCGGCGGACTGTATCTAATGATGCGGCGCAACCTCATCCAGCTCATCATTGGCCTCGGCTTGTTGAGCCATGGGGCCAACCTGCTGATCTTTACAGCGGGTGGGCTACGCAAAGGCGGCGCCCCCATTCTCGCCGAAGGAGAAAAGGCCTTTTCCGCCCTTCCAGCCGATCCCCTGCCGCAGGCCCTCATTCTCACGGCGATCGTGATTAGCTTCGCCGTCACGGCCTTTGCCCTCGTGCTCTTTCTGCGTACGTACCAAACCCTCGGTACGGATGATGTGGATGCAATGAAGGAGACCGATACATGATTTTGCTCCCCGTTTTACCCATCATCATTCCGCTTGCTGGCGCCATTATTTGCATGTTCTTCCGTAAAAACAGGCGGATACAGCAGACCCTCGCCGTGCTCTTTTCGGTCGGGATGCTGGCCGCCGCGCTGAGCCTATTAATGCACGTACGAGGCGGGGACATTGCGGTGATGAATGTCGGGAGTTGGCCCGCCCCCTTCGGGATCACGCTAGTGGTCGATATGTTTTCGGCCGTCATGCTCACCCTCGGAAGCTTAATGGCCGTGGTCGTTTCCCTCTATGCCGGCTTTGATTTAGCGCGCGGGCACATTCGCTTTGGCTTTTATCCGCTGCTCTTGATTATGATGATGGGCGTGAACGGCGCCTTCGTGGCCGGCGATTTATTTAACCTCTATGTCTGGTTTGAGGTGCTATTAACCGCCTCGTTTATTCTTTTAGCCTTAGGCGGAGAAGCGCCGCAGCTCGAAGGGTCCATCAAATATGTTACCCTCAACCTGCTTTCATCGGCCCTGTTTCTAGCGGGGATCGGCATTCTTTATGGCATGGCTGGCACGCTGAATATGGCGCAACTCGCGCAGACGGTGCAGGAGGGCGGGCATAGCGGGCTGGTCACAATGGTCGCCATCATGTTCCTGTTGGGCTTTGGCATTAAGGCCGGTCTTTTCCCGCTCTATTTCTGGTTGCCCGCCAGCTACCCCCCCCCGCCGCTGGCCGTTACCGCGCTCTTTTCAGGACTCCTCACGAAGGTGGGTGCCTATTCGCTGATCCGTGTGTTTACGCTGATCTTTTCCACCGATCCCGACTTTCTTCACTCTTTGATTTTAATCGGCGCAGGACTCACCATGATTTCTGGGGTTTTGGCCGCCTCCTCGCACTATGAAATACGTAAAATCCTAGCGGTACATATTGTCAGCCAAATCGGCTACGTCATGATGGGGCTCGGTCTATTTTCGCACCTATCGCTCACCGGCAGTATTTTTTATCTAGCCCATATCATCGTCGTGAAAACCAACCTATTTCTTTTAGCGGGTGCGGTGCATCGGCTGAAAGGAACGTATGACCTCCATAAACTCGGCGGCCTATACAAAGAACGACCTGGGCTCTCGATTCTCTTTCTCATTTCGGCCATGTCGCTGGCCGGCCTGCCCCCACTGTCTGGCTTCTTCGCCAAATTCACTCTCATCATGGCGGGGGTGCAACAGGAAGCTTGGCTGATGGTTGTCGTGGCCCTTGCCGTGAGTTTATTGACCCTCTTTTCCATGACGAAAATTTGGGCCTATGCCTTCTGGAAGCCCGCTCCCACTCCGCTTCCCGATCTTCAGCCTATCCGGCCTGTCGCATGGATTGCCTTTCTACTTCCCATGGCAGGACTCACCGCCCTCAGCCTAGGAATGGGAATCTTTGCGGGTCCTGTCTTTCGCTATGCACAAGCGGCGGCCGGACAACTTATGAACCCCGCAGGCTATATTCAAGCCGTGCTCGGAGGGGGATAATCGATGGGATTATTTATCTATAACGTGTTGATTTCCCTCCTTTGGACTCTGCTCACCGGCAAGGTTTCCATCGGGAACTCGGTGCTAGGGTTTGTCCTAGGATATGTCGCACTTATTCTACTTTACCCCACCGCCGACGGAAAATCGTCCTACTTCCAAAAAACCTTGCAGGTGATTTTCTTTGCCCTCTTTTTCACCAAAGAGCTGATCGTCTCCTCGTTCCGCGTCGCCATCGATGTGATGAAACCCCTGCCGCTGATGCAACCCGGCGTGATTGGTATTCCCCTCGACGCCAAAACCGATCTTGAAATCACCCTGCTGGCCAATATTATTTCACTCACCCCCGGTACCCTCAGCCTCGATGTTTCCACCGATCGGAAAACGCTCTACATTCATGCCATGCACGTGTCCAACCCCGACGACCTCCGTCGAGAAATTAAAGACGGCTTAGAGCGCCGTCTGTTGGAGGTCTTACGATGATTGAAGTTGTATGTAATCTCGTGATGTTGATGCTGATGGTTGCTCTCGGCGCCTCCTTTGTGCGCGTGGTCATTGGCCCCAGCTTGCCCGACCGAGTCATCGCGCTCGACATGGCCGCCACCGTTGTGGTCGCCATGATTCTAACCCACTGCGTGGAAACGAACTCCGCCTACTACATCCCCGCCGCCATCACCATCGCCCTGCTTTCCTTTGTCGGCACCGTGGCTTTGGCGCTATATATCCGCAAAGGAGGCCCCTCATGATTCGTGAAATCCTCACCTGCTTTTTTCTGTTGCTCGGGGGCGTCTTCTCCATCGTGGCCGCCGTCGGCGTTTTGCGCATGCCCGATGTATTCATTCGTATGCACGCCGCCACCAAGGTCGGCACCGTAGGCGTCAGCTCCATCACCATCGGACTCATGCTCCACTTCGGCGCGCTGACGGTCACCTCGCGTGGCATACTCGTCATCGCCTTCTTCCTGCTCACCGCGCCCGTTGCCGCCCACATGATCGGCCGCGCCGCCTACCGCTCTGGCGTCTCGCTATGGAGCCGCACGCACATCGACGAATGGAAAGCCCATGGCGAAATTGAAGACGATAAGGGCCCCGATTAATTAAACTTTTTCCAGCGGGATGCTTCGCGCTCGAGCAAGGCCTTAAATTTGGAAGGCGGATCGATCACGACGGTCATCTCTTGCAGAGAGACCGGATGTAAAAAGCGGAGCTCGACCGCCGCAAGAAACAACCCCTTCCCTTTCAACACCCGACCCTCGGGCCCATATCTTTGATCGCCAACGATCGCGTGTCCGATGCCCGCCATATGAATGCGAAGCTGGTGCGTCCGGCCCGTACGGGGGAATAGATCGACGAGTGTAAGAAATTCACTGCGCAGCGAAGCAACCGTTTTAATCGGTGCATAGCGACTTTGTGCGGGGAGTCCGCCGATCGGTTCCTCAACCGTTCCCTCCTCCGCAACCGCCCCCGCCACCACGGCGCAATAGCGCTTGTGGATTTTCCGCTCTTCAAACTGTCGCCCAAGGAAGACTTGTGCGCGCGCCGTTTTAGCGATCAGTAGCAGCCCGCTCGTGGAATAGTCGATCCGATGAACCGGCCGAGGCCAGTCCAGCGCATCCGATGGCTTGGAGGGCGATAGACTGCCCGCCAGCGCATTTTCAACCGTCTTGAATTTATTTCCCCTCACCTCTATACCCGCTGGTTTGTTAATTACTGCGAGGTGTTCATCCTCAAAGACCACGGTGAGCGGCAGGTGATAGGTTTTAGGCATGCGCAGTTGCAGATCGACGAGGTCTAGCGTCTGGCCCGCCTGCACCCAAGCTCCGCTTTGAGCAGGCGCCCCATTCATCCAAAGCTCCCCGCGTTTGACCGCTTTGGCCATGCCTTTACGGGAAGGAAAGGTGGGGAAAGCGATTCGGGCATAATCGGAAAGCCGCACGCCATGCACGCCTTCAGGAACTCGATGCGTTTCCTTAATGATCATGCTTTAATGAAGGCCGCGCCGGGGCGATCGCCGGGCTGATGGGGTTTGGCGGCGGGCTGTTCCACGCGATAGAACTCCACTCGGAATTCAACCGGGCCGGTCAGCACGACATGGTGGAAGCGTTCGGGAAAAATGACAATGGAATGGCCGGGGTCGGCGTGGATGACTTCATCTGGGGTGTCGTCCCAGATATACTCCAATGAACCACTTTCGACGACGATATAGCCCCACTTGCCTTTTGGAGCAAGGTGCTTTTTCCAAAGGCCCGGCACGACGGACTCCTGGTTCATGAGCGGCGTGGAGCCCACTTTTTCAGCGCCTTCCGGCAGGCTTTCATTTTGATAATTCATGACTCTCTCCTCGGTGACTAAAAATACAGTATAAGGGAGGATTTCTGAAATGTCGTTCCCTTTCATCGCACCCTTCCTATGAAACGCGGCCTTTTCTGTGAAAAGAACCGCGTCCTACACCCTTTGAATGAAATAAGAACCAAGATGTAGGACGTGCCTCTCGGAGAGGGCACGTTTCCTGTGGATCAGTCCACCTGCAGCGTAAAACCCACCTGCCCAAAGGTCTTTCCGGTCATCGCACCTTTCATATGAAACGCGGCCTTTTCTGTGAAAAGAACCGCGTCCTACACCCTTTGAATGAAATAAGAACCAAGATGTAGGACGGGCCTCTCGGAGAGGGCGCGTTTCCTGTGGCTCAGTCCATCTGTAAAGTAAAACCCACCCGCCCAAAGGTCTTTCCGGTCATCGCACCTTTCATATGAAACGCGGCCTTTTCTGTGAAAAGAACCGCGTCCTACACCCGTTGAATGAAAATAAAAATCACGAGCGGAATCCATTGCTTGACCACCCACGTCCCATACCCTTTGAATGAAATAAGAACCAAGGTGTAGGACGGGCCTCTCGGAGAGGGCGCGTTTCCTGTGGCTCAGTCCACCTGCAGCGTAAAACCCACCCGCCCGAATGTCTTTCCGTTAATCAGGATTTCGAGGGCATGTTTTCCGGGGTAATAGGTGCGCGTGGCGATCCGTTTGATCGCGTGCCGCTTGGTGATCTCCACGGTCTCGCCCGGCGCGATTTTTAGGCTTTTAAGCTTAAAGACCTTCGGGCTCATTTTCCCATTGGCCTTCATGTGGTGCACGGCATAGTCGACGACTACCGATTGAGGATTGGGGCTTGAGGAGTGAAGTTTTACCTTAAATGAGAGCGTGTCTCCCAGCTGGATATCCGCCGAATCGAGTTCCAAACTTAACCGTTTAAGTTCTGGGTTTTCCGTGTAGCCGAGCAGAGCGAACACAGCCGGATGACCGGACTTGACCAGGGTGCGGCTGGCGTGACGAATGATCCATTCTCGTTCGGGACGGGCCGATTTTTTCCAGCGACGGCAACGTGCGATGATAAGGTCGGGGTGGTCCTTTGAAATGTCGTTCAGATTATTGGCGACCGAGCGACGGACATATTCACTGGGATCGTCTTTTAACTTTTCCAGTAGCTGTAAAATCGGCGCGGGATCGGCGATGAATTGTGGGAATTGCGAGCCCCACGGCAAACGCGGACGAATCCCCTCCGAGACAAGCCGCCGCACGTGTTCATCGGGATCGTTGCACCATTGTTCCAACCGCGAGAACGTCGTCTCGAAGTGTTGATTGATCAAGGGGCGGATCGCGAATTCGGCGGAAAATAGCGAGGTCAGTTCCTTGAGCACATCGAGCGCTTTGTCGGGATGGCCGAGCCCATACTCGCCGGCATAGTCGATGATCGGCCACGCGGCAAACCCGGCGAGGGGATCGCCTGTTTCGCCAGAAATCCACTCCCCTTTGAGTCGGATCAGAAGGTCGGCCGTCGTATTAAAATCCGCGGGCAGATGCGCCTTAAGAACCACGATGATATGCTGCACCCTAGCCTTCAACTCGAGCGCCTCAAGCCCCGCCATGGCATGGGCGGTAAACTCTTTTTCTGGAAACCCAGGCACCGTCCGCGCCAGCGATGTGGCTATGCGCTCAATCGCCGCCTCACCCAACCCATCTTTCATTAATTGCTGTTTTCCCATACGTCAAAGAAGGTAGCGGATACCCCATCAAATACCACAAAAAAGGGGCGACCTTCCGGTCGCCCCTGATCATCGAATAAAAGAGCAGATGGGCTAGATCCCCTCGCCGCCGCGTTCTCCGGTACTGATGCGGATGCACTCTTCGAGGGGTGCGATGAAGATCTTACCGTCGCCGGGCTTCCCATCCGCCCCGTGGCGGGCGGCCGCAAGGATCGTGTCGACCGCCGTGTCCACAAATGCATCGTTGACGGCGATCTTGACTTCCACCTTAGGAATCAGGTTAGGAACGACGACCAGCCCGCGGTAGATTTCTGTCGTTTGTTGCTGACCGTGTCCATCAACGCGGGTGACGGTGATGCGGCCAATTTCGGCCGCGATGAGGGCCTCGCGCACGTCGTCGAGCTTGTCTTCTTGAATAATGGCTGTGATTAGTTTCATGTTAAATTCTCCCTGTTTTACGAATTGAGGTTCAGCATGCCGTAGCCACGTTCGGAGTGCAGGCTATGATCCATTCCTGCCTTTTCATCCGCTTCGCTGAGGCGCAGCCCAAAGAACTTGTCGACCACGATGAGGATGATCAGCGTCATGACGCCGGAGTAGACAAGACTAATAATACTCCCTTCCGTCTGCACCCAAAGTTGTCCCCAAAAACTCCCTGAACCCGCGCCGGGACGCAGGAAGAAAACCAACCCAATGGCCCCCCAGATGGCGGCGACACCGTGAATGCCAAATACATCCAACGTGTCGTCATAGCCAAGCTTGTTTTTCAGTTCGATGGCGTAGTAGCAGAATACAGCACCCACCGCACCGAGCACCAATGCGCCCCACGGGAGTACGTCGCCCGCTGCAGGCGTGATGGATACGAGGCCAGCCAGCACCCCAGAAACAAATCCGAGCGAGCTGACTTTCTTGTGCAAAAGCCCTTCGAGAATCATCCACGAAAGCGCCCCAGACGCCGCCGCGATCTGGGTTGCGGTAAGGGCCTGAGCGGTTTTAAGTCCGCTCTCGACCGACGATCCCGCATTGAAACCAAACCAGCCGACCCAGAGAAACCCCGCACCCACTAACGTCATGACGAGGTTGTTGGGGTGCATGGCGGTTTTGGGATAACCCCGGCGCGCTCCGAGATAAAGGGCGCCGACGAGGGCCGCCGATCCGGCGGAGATATGAATTACGGTACCCCCTGCAAAGTCGATGGCTCCCTGTTTAAACAGAAACCCATCGGAAGCCCAAACCCAATGGCAGAGCGGATTGTAGACCAGTAGGCTCCAGAGCACGATGAAGATACAGTAGCCACGGAACTTAATGCGCTCAGCAAATGCACCGGCAATCAGAGCGGGAGCAATGATGGCAAACTTGCCTTGGAACATGGCAAAGACATATTCTGGAATGCCTGAATCCAAAATGGTGGTGTCGATGCCCTTCAGCATAAAATAGTCGGGATTCCAGCCGCACCAGCCGCCGAGCACATTCGGGCCGAACGCCATGGAATAGCCGCAGACCATCCAGAGCACGCCGATAATTGCCATGGCGGCGAAGCTGTGCATCATGGTGCCCAGCACATTCTTAGTGCGAACGAGTCCACCGTAGAACATGGCCAAACCGGGCACCATGAGGAGGACTAAAGTCGTTGAGGTGAGCATCCACGCCGTAGTACCAGTGTCAATTTCGGGGGATCCATCCGCAGCGTGTACCGTGCCGACCAAGCACATTAACGTGGCAAAAACGGCCCAAATGGCCGCCCGTTTCGATTTCTTCATTTTTCTCTCCCTTAGTTTATAAATTCGCTAGACCATAAAGTGCACAAAATAGCTCGATAGCCGTTTATTTTCAAGAGTTGATATGGATGGATCGGTAGGTGTAGAGATCGCTTACCCGCCGCGTAGCAAGGGAAGCGATGCTCTAACGAAGCGGTTCTAGAACTTTTTTTACACCCATTCACTGGGTTCATTAGAGAACGCCCTGCGGGCAGAGAAGTAAAATAGTACCGCACCTCGGTGAAAGAGCGGTTTAAATATTTTTTACCAAGAGACAAAAAAAGGAGACCCGAGAGCCTCCCTTTTTCCGCCAAGTGCACCTTCTGTAGCTCGAAATTCTGTTTCGAGTTTTGCGCGCGTACCGTTCTTCCAAAAACGCGAAACAGAATTTCGCGCTACGTCGTTGGTCGCTTCGCTGCCGTCGCGTTGCGCCAGCTTTACTTCGGGTCTGGTCTGGGGCTCTTCATTCTCCAATTGCGGACAGTTTGATTTACAGTTTACCTCCGTCTAACGAACACTCGGATTACGATTAATTTACCTTCTCTTCTCTGATCAGCTTTGCCCATTTAGCTGACTTTGCAATCAGTGTATACCCAAAGATAAATTGTAAAATATGAGAAACCAACTCTACGAGTGGAAGCTCAATTTCATAAGTCGGATTATTTTGAGCAATTTGGAATTCGACAAAGGCTCGTGGAAAAGCAATTAACGCGCCGATTGCAAAGTATATCCCCATGCAGACCAATATGATTTTTATCACTTCGTTCACCCCAATTTCAGGAGGTATTGATTCAACCATAGTTTCTTTTAACAAAAGAGAATTTGTGAGTTTCCACAAGAAAAATGCTGTTAATAAAGCCAAAGCAACACTTAGAAAACACATACTAGCAATAAAAAACCCAGACGTATCATGCTCTCCATAAGAACCCAGCTTTAGCCCAATACCTGCAAGTAAAGGCAGGGATACCAATACTTGAGAGACAAGATAAATCGCAAAGCATTTGAGAGCTATAACAGTGGTTTCCTTTCGTGTCATAATATTTTCCCCTTTTACGTAATACAGTGCTCCTCTCATAGGACAAGCCTCGGAGCATGAAATATTCTTTTATTCACTCTTTGGAAGTGGCCCAATAAAATCAGGATCTCCAGGCTGTGGGAGATTTGGCGGATCATTTCTTTCATTTTTCCATGGATCTAAATCACCATCAACACCATCAAACACAAAAGGTTTATCCAAATCCTTAGGCGACCACCAACCAACGCGCTCTCCAAACTCCAACCAATCATTGATCAAACCTGGAAGGCCAAAAAGACCGGAAGCACCTGAACTAGATCCAGAACCAGGATCAGTCTGATATTCCCCCATTGGATCAACGAAATTAACGGGGTTATTCCCAAAGGCAACATACAGATTCAAACCGCCCGCAATCCCGATGGGGTCTTTGGAGAGCCAGCGACCGGTGCTTGAGTCGTACCAACGGGCGCGGAAATAATATAAACCCGTATCCCAATCGATCTCACGGCCCTGGAAGCCATAGCGGTTTCCGTAGGCGGAAGTGGTGAGTTCGATGCCGGATGCGGCGAACACCTTGGTGTTTCCGTAGGCGTCGTATTCGTAGGTTTCGACGACGGTGCCGCTGGAGTCGGTCAGGGCAATGACGCTGTTTTGATGATCCTTGATGTAGTGGTAGGTCGTGCCGCTCGTCGAACCGTTGGGGTAGGTGGTCATGGTGAGGATATTGTCGATCCCGATTGCTCCCAAACCCTTCACGGATGGGCCATAGGCATAGACGCGGTGGGGCTGGAGGTTGTCGTAGAGGTCG